>JASHTQ010000193.1 GCA_030040475.1 Streptosporangiaceae bacterium | reverse complement strand
CCGTGGAAGTCCGGCTACGCGAGCACCGGGCTGCTGGCCGGGCCGGCCCGTCACGACGGCTCCTGGCGGGAGGACCGGGCGGCCTGGCCGGCGGAGCACTCCGGGCCGCTGGCAGACCCCCCGCCGGCCGGAAGCGACGACTACCCCGTCCTCGACGAGGGACCCGGAAAGCACATCTACACCTGACGGCCGGGCGGGACCAGGCGCGGCTGCCGGCGCAGAGTTGACGGTGGCGGTGTCGGCCGCGCCCGGGTCCGCGGGCAGAGCTTCAAGCTCACACAGGTGCGCTGGGTCTTCGGCTGTGGGCCGACTCGGTGGCGGACGTCGCCGACCCGGCCGGCAAGCCGTTCTGCCTCTGCTGGGACTAGGGCGCCGCCCGCCAGCGCGGCGGTCAGGGCTTGGCCGCCGCGACCTGCCGCAGCAGTTCCTCGGTCGGCGGCCGCCCGGGCAACCGTTCCCCGCCGGGGCGCAGCCCGGCGAGGATGAGGCCGATGTAACGGTGCGGCAGGCCGGGGACGCCGGTGCCGGTGATGGCGCTGAGCATCTCCAGGATGGGCGCGAAGTCGGTCGCGGCGACGTCCGCGCGGATCACCCCGGCCTCCCGGCCCCGGGCCAGCAGCCGCTCGAGCGCCGCCGTGGTCCGGTGCACCAGGTCGGCGAACTGCTCCACGCCGTAGGCCCGCTTCAGCACGTCAACCAGCGCGCGGTTGGACGAGATCAGCTCGAGCGTCTGCTCAAGGAACACAGTCAGCCCGACCCAGGGATCGGGCTGGTCGGCGGCTGAGTCGGCGATCGCTACGGCACGGTCCACGCACTGGCGCAGGAACTCGCGGGCGAGCTCGTGCTTGTTGGCGAAATGCCGGTACGCGGTGGCGACGTTGACCCCGGCGTGCCGCGCGATGTCGTCGAGCGTCGCGTCCAGGCCGCGCGCGGCGAACACCTCCGCGGCGGCGTCGATCAGCTTCTGCCGGTTGCGGGCGGCGTCCGCCCGAAGCCGCCGAGGCTCACCGACGGACGCCGCGGAGGCGCTCATCAGGCGTGCACCGCCGCAACCTCGGAATCCGCGCCGGAAGGCAGCGCCACCCCGGGCCGCAGCAGCAGGGCGGTCAGCACCGCCGCGCCGACGTAGATCCCCGCCGCCACCCAGAACACGACGTGGTAGCTGTGGATCAGCGAGTTCGCCACGACGAGCTGCCGGCCGGCGGCCGAGGCCGCCGAGGCGACCGACGCGGCGTGCGCCGCCACGTAGCCGGCGGCGGCGGTGGCCGCGATCGTGTTCAGCAGCGAGGTGCCGATCGACCCGCCGATCTGCTGCGCGACGTTGATCGTCGCGGACGCCACGCCCGCGTCGTCACGGTCGACGCCCAGCGTGCCGAGGGTGAACGCCGGCGCGAACACCAGGCCGAGCCCGAAGCCGACCACGAGCAGCGTAGGCAGCACGTCCGCAGCATAGTTGGCGTGCAGGCCGATCCGGCTCAGCAACGCCATGCCGACCGCGGCAAGCGCCAGCCCGGACGGGACAAGCGCCCGCGCGCTGACCCGGGACAGCAGGATCGTGTTGCCGCCCGCCGCGACCACGACCAGGATCAGCGTCAGCGGCAGGAACGCGGCGCCGGTCTTCACCGCGCTGTAAGCCAGGGTGTCCTCCAGGTAGTACGTCAGGAACAGGAACACCCCGAACATGCCGATCGCGGCCAGGAACATCGCCAGGTACGCGCCGGCCCGGTTGCGGTCACCGATGACGCGAAGCGGCAGCAGCGGATGCGCCACCCGGCGCTCGGCGACGACGAACAGAGCGAGCAGGACGGCCCCGCCGATCAGCGTGACCAGCGTGACCGGCTGCGTCCAGCCCGTGCTGCCGGGCGCCATCGACACGTGCGAGAACCCGTAGACCAGGCTGAACAGGCCGAGGCCCGCCAGCACCGTGCCCACTAGGTCGAGCCGAGGGCGCTGCGCCGAGGTGACGTGGCGCAGCAGCGTGACGCCGCCGGCGAACGCGATCACGGCGATCACCACGTTGACGTACATGACCCAGCGCCAGTCCAGGTACTCGGTCAGGACGCCGCCGAGCAGCAGCCCGACGGACGCGCCGGCGCCGGCGATGCCGCCGTAGATGCCGGTCGCCTTGCCGCGCTCGGCCGGGCTCGTGAACGTGGTGGTGAGCAGCGACAACGTGGCGGGCGCGAGCAGCGCGCCGAACGCTCCCTGGATGACCCGGCCGGTCAGCAGCATGCCGAAGTTCTGCGCGGCGCCGCCGAACGCCGACGCGGCGGCGAACCCGACGACCCCGATCAGGAAGACCCGCTTGCGGCCGAACAGGTCGGCGATCCGCCCGCCGAGCAGCAGCAGGCTGCCGAACGCGAGCGAGTAGCCGGTCACGATCCACTGCCGGTCGGCGTTGGAGAAGCCGAGCGCGGCCTGCGCGTGCGGCAGCGCGATGTTCACGATCGTGGCGTCGAGCACGACCATGAGCTGCGCGATTCCCAGCAGCGCCAGGATCCACCAGCGCCTGGCGTAGTGCGGGTCCGCGGCGGCGCCGGTCGCGCCCGCCGGTACCCGCGTGGTTGATGACTCCAGAGTTGTCATGAAATCCCCTGCGACGAAGCGAAGTACTTATCTGCGTTTACTGCCGAACTAAACGCAGCTCCCTACTTCGTTTCTTCCGGGGCGCGGTGTGGGACCGGTCACACCGGACGGCAACGGCTGGCTGGTGCAGAAGATCACCACCCGCCTGCCCGGCCGCTGACCGCCCGCCCGCACCCCCGTAACAACGCGCTCGTATGCGGCCCTCCCGCCACCTCCCGTTCAGAAGAATTGAAAATCTTTTTTACCGAACGAACGGTGGCGCGCGTCCCAAGCGCCACGCTTCAGGAGTCGGCGGCGCAGGTGTGGGAGCCGGCGTCGATGAGGTGGAACATCAGGCTGTGGTTGTTCAGGTAGTCGAAGAACAGCTCCGCGCCGGCCGGTATCGCCGCGGGATCGATCACGTTCACGGCATCGCCGGGTATCTGGACCCTGCTACCCGGCGTGCCGGTCACCGGGCTGCCGTCCGGTAGCTCGACGGTCAGGACGTCCGCCGCCGCCCCGGGTTCGGGATCCGACGTGCAGTCCGTTCCCGTCTTGACCAGGGCCGGGATGCCGTCCTGCGCGAGCGCCTGCTGGAGCGCGATCGGGTTGAACATCTGGCCCATGGTCAAGGTCAGCGTGACCGTGCCGTTTGCGTTCTTGACGAGCGTGAAGGCCGTGGTGCGGACCTGCCCGCCGGCCAGCGCCGGGGCGGCGCCGCCGGCCAGCACGCCCGCCAGGCCGATTGCCGACGCCGCGGCGGCCGCGGCGGTGGCCAGGCCGATTCCGGCCCGCCGGCGGTGCCGGCGAGCGCGGCCCCTGGCCATGATCGTGGCCGGTTCCGGGCGCCCGGGCAGCGGCGATGCGGACAGCGAGTCGGCCACCGCGTTCAGGACCTCGTCCTGGCTCATTTCCTCGTGGATGTTCACTGGTCGGCCTCCGTGGCGTTGGTGAGGGTAAGTTCGTTGCGCAGCGCCGTCACGCCGCGGGACAGGTGCATCCGGACGGTGCCTGGCTCGATCCCGAGCTGCCTGGCGATCGTGTCGGTATCCAGGTCAAGGAAGATCCGCAGCGCGATCACCTCGCGCTGCCGTGGCGGCAGGCGCCGCAGCACCGCCAGCAAGACGGCATCGAGCCCGGCGTCGAGACCGGCGTCGAGCCCGGCGTCGGCACCGCCGCCGGGCCCGGCCGCAGCAGGCAGGTCATGGTCGGCGAGCGGCAGCTCGCGGCTGCGCCACCGCCGCCACGACGACGCCCCCGTGTTCAGCGCGGCGCGCACCACCCACGCCCGCGGGGCGGGATGCCGGCTGACCTTCCGCCATGACGCCCATGCCTTGGCGAACGCCTCGGCGACCTGGTCTTCGGCCAGCTCGGGGCTGCCGACGATCACCGTCACCGCCCGCAGGCACGGCTCCCAGCTCGCCAGGAAGAACTCGGTGAACTCCGCCTGCTCGTTGCTGCTCACACTCCTATAACTCCGCACGCCCGCCAATCCGCATAGCCGTTCACGGCGCCGCAGCCGGTAATTCGCCGCCTGGTTCATCTGGGTGAAACAATTCAGTCCATGGTCAGCCCGCTTGCGGGCCGGCGCGCGACGGCACGCGATGTGGCGGAGCGGGCCGGCCGTTCGCTGTCGACGGTGTCGCTTGTCATCAACGGCAAGGATCGCGGCCGGGTTGCCGCCGCGACCAGGGACCGGGTGCTCGCGGCGGCCGCCGAGCTCGGCTACCAGCTGAACACGACGGCGAGCGCGCTTGCCCGCGGCGAGCGCGACTCGGTGGGGTTCGTCAGCCCCGACCCGACCAACCCGTTCTTCTCCATGGTGCTCGAAGGGCTGGCGCCGAACGTCGGCAGCGGGCTGGCGGTGACCGTGCTCATGCCGGAGCAGGGCGACGACTATGACCTCGCGACCGTCCAGCGCGCGCTGGCGGGGAACCTGGCGGGGCTGATCCTGGCCAGCCCGGGCACCAGGCTGCTCGACAACTTCGTCCCGACCTGCCCGACGGTGATCCTGGACGCGGGAGGCTCGGCGGGCACCGTGCCGAGCATCGACCTCGACGTCCGGTCATCGGCCCGCGACCTGGCCGATTACCTGGTGTCGCTGGGCCACGAGCGGGTCGCCTACGTGGGCGTCAGCCGGGATAAGGCCTCGCTGCAGCACCGCAGGGAAGAGCTTGCGGCCGGACTGGCCCGCCAGGGCGGGGAAAACGGGGCCGCCGGCCTGGTCGTCGACGACCTCGTCCTCGGCGAGCTGACCATCGATACCGCCTGCCACGGCTTCCGCTCGGTGTGGCCGGCCTGGTCGGCGGCCGGCGTCAGCGCCGTCGTCTGCGGCGATGACCTGTACGCGTACGGGGTGATGCGCGCCTGCCGCGTCCTCGGCGTCCGGATCCCCGACGACGTCTCCCTGGTGGGGTTCGGCGACCTGCCGTATTCGGAGCTGACCGCGCCGTCGCTGAGCACCGTGAACCTGTCCGCGACCGAGCTCGGCATGAAGGCGGCCGCGGTCCTGCGCGACTACGTCGCCAGCGGGCAGCCGCCGCGCAGCACCGTGCTGGCCACGTCGCTGGTCGTCAGGGAGTCAACGGGCCCGGCCCGGCGCGCCCGGTGAGCCGTAGGCGTCGAGGAAGGCGTTCGCGACCGCCGCGTCGATGTCCCGCGGGACCGGAGCGACGGCGGCGCTCACCGTGCCGTTGGCCACCGCTTGCAGGCATCGGGCCTGCAGCGCGAATCCCAGGTCCATGGACTCGATGGAGTTCCCCAGGGGTCTGGGCCCGGCCAGGTTGACCATGTGGCCGCGGGTGAGCAGGTGGATCCGCCGGCCGTCGTCGAGCCGGAGCGTGGTGATTCCCTCGGCCGCCTCGGCGTGGCCGGCCACCCGCGGCGAGTCGAGCAGCTGCTGCACCGCGATCTCGGTCGGGAAGTGCCCGGCGTTGCACAGCACCACGCCGTCTGGCAGCAGGTCGAGATCGGCCCCGGTGACGACCGATTCGGCGCCGGTAGCGGTGATCACCAGGTCCGCGCCGCGAAGCGCGTCCTGCCGGGCGGGCACGGCGAACCCGTCCAGCCGCGCCTCCAGCCGCGAGACCGGGTCCACCTCGATCACCGAGACGTCCGCGTAGGCGTTGCGGAAGCTGGCCGCGATCCCCTTGCCGCAGGCGCCGTAGCCGAAGACGGTGACCTGCCTGCCGTTGGTCATCTGGTTGGTGATCCGCAGGTAGGACTCGAGCACGCTCTGCCCGACCGCGTGCCTGTTCTCCGCGAACTGCTTGATCGGGCTGTCGTTGATGACCAGGACGGGCAGGTTCAGCTCGGCGGCCAGCGGCTGCAGCCGCATCCGGCCCGAGGTGGTCTCCTCGGTGCCGCCGCGCAGGCCCGGGTAGGGGTCGGCCAGGTAGCGGACGAACAGGTCCCCGCCGTTGTCGAGCAGCAGGTCGGGACGGGCCGACAGGACCTGCTTGAGGTGCAGGTCGTGTTCGGCCTCGTCGGTGGTGGTCCCTCCGGCCACCTCGATGCCGGCCTCGCGCAGGTAGGCCACGACGTCGGCCTGGGTGCTCGACAGGTTGCCCGTCGAGACGACGCGCGCGCCGCCGTCGGCGAGCGTGAGCAGCAGCGCCACGGTCTTCGGCTCCAGGTGGATGCCGGTGCCGATGGTGATGTCCTCGAACGGGCGCGTCCGCGCGAACTCGGCCGAGATGCCGGCCAGCAGCCGGCAGTTGCCGCGGACCCATTCAATGCGTGATGTCACCGGTCTCCTCCGGGCCGTTTCATGAGAACCTCGACCCGCCGGCGGTCAGCGGGGGAGTGACCGCCAGCGGCGCCGGCGGGACCTCGGCTGAGCCGCCGCCGAGCCGCTGGCGCAGCCAGCCGTCCCCGTACCAGGACGATTCGTGCTGGACCAGGCCGCCGGCGACGTGGAAGATGTCCACGGCACGCAGGAAGACCGACGTGCCGGCGCTCGGCGTCCCGTCGAAGGAGGCCGCGATCACCGCGGTCTGCGCCCATTCGACCACCGCGGTCGGCCCGTCGATGACCAGGCGGATCGGCGTGTACGTCACCGAGGGCAGCGCCCGGTAGTACATGTCCAGGTACCGCCGGATCTCGTCGTGACCGCGGAACGCCCGCGCGATCGTGATGTCCTCGAGGATCCCGTCGGCGGCCCACCACCGCATGACCCCGTCCAGGTCAGCGGTCGCGGCCTCGGCGAAGATCCCGTCGATGACCTCCCTTGTGCTCAGCAACCCGACCTCCTATTCGGGTGGTATCTCACGGAACGCCAGGCCGAGGTTGACTCCCTGACGGCGCCGGATCGCCGCGGACACGTAGTAGAGGACGAAGCCGAGCGGGAACATGCCAAGGCTCACCCAGAACATGACCGGGCTGTGGTTCGGGTCGACCCCTGAGGACGGGTCGCGGGCGAAGTTCAGCACGATCAGCAGCGCCCCGATGGCGCCGAGCACGCCGATGAGCGTGAGCCTTGGGATCTTCCCGAAGTGCCCGCGAATCGGCGCGGTGGCGTACAGGTCCTTCTGCTTGAACGGGATGAGGGACGCCGCGAGGCAGCCGATTCCCAGCGTTATCACCTGGCCGAACGCGCCCACGACGACGGTGAACGTGGTCGTGTAGGCCCAGAACCAGGAGATGACCGCCGAGATGACGGTGACCACGATGACCGCCACGTACGGGGAGTTGGTCTTGGCCGAGACCTTGGAAAGGCCGTCGGGAGCCACCCGGTCCATCGACCAGCCGAACATGCACCGCGTCATGATCAGCAGCGACATCGGCACCGTCGGGACGAGCCACGAGCCGAAGCCGAGCAGGATCAAGATGCCGAGCACGATGTTGCCCGACGATCCCGCGGCGGCCTCCATGTAGGTGGGGGCGCCCGCGAGGCCGAGCTTGCCTGGATCCGCCGCGGCGAGCGAGCCGAGGAACCCGGAGCCGAGCCGGCCCAGGCTCAGCCAGACGAGCAGCAGCGAGCCGATCACCGAGACCGCCGCGGTGAACGGGCCGGCCAGCAGCTGCGCGCGGCGGCTTGCGCGGACCTCGCCGGCGAAGTAGGCGGAGCCGAGGAAGTACGGCAGCGAGAACGACGGCCACGTGATCGCGAGCACCGTGGCGGCCAGCGAGAACGGCAGCAGGGAGAAGCCGTTCGCCTTGGCGGACGCGGCGGCCACGGCCGTCGCGTTCTTGACCCCGCTCGCGCCCTGGATGTAGTGGTCGAAGTTCGCGTGCAGCGCCGCCGGGGAGTGGATGAGCAGCGCGATGGCGAAGGCCAGCAGCCCGATCATGGACAGCGGCAGCGTGTACCTGAAGACCTTCAGGATCGAGCGCGTGCTGCGCATGATGAACAGCAGCCCGAAGCCGATGACGAAGACCTCGCTCACGATGAAGATCGACAGCGGGTGCAGCAGGGTGTTGGCGAAGTTCAGCAGGCCGGGGCTGGCGGTGTAGACCCCGAGCAGCCGGAACAGCGGGGCAAGGCACCACAGGCAGAAGTAGTAGCCGGACGACGTCAGGAACACGATCTGGAACGCGGTGAAGACGAAGTTCGCCGCGAATCCGAGCGCGGGGTTGAGCAGCCGGCTGATGAAGACGTAGTCGCCGCCGCTGCGCCGCATGACGGAGCTCGCCACCGCGTAGGCGAACAGGATCGGCATCGCGCAGACGGCGCCGAGCACCAGGGTCAGGTAGATGTTGGCGCCGCCGTAAAACGGCAGCACGATCCCGAGCAGGAACGAGACCATGATCGGGAAGGTGGCCACGTACAGGTTCACGAACGAGGCATCCGCGGTCGACGCGGCGCGTACCAGCCCGGATGAGCGGCGGGCGAAGAGCTGCGGGCCTCCGGTCGGGAGATCTTGGATGGTTCCCATGCCGTCTCCTAGATGAGCTGAATCAGCGCGGGCGGACGTTACCCGGTGACGAGCTGGCAGTACTTGACTTTCCCCGGCTTGACCTCGATGAGGGCGCCGAGCAGCGACGCCTGGTCGTACTCGCTGCCCGGGTTGACGACCACGGTGCGGCCGGTGCGGGTGACGCCGCGGCCCTCGTGGATATGACCGTGCAGGCTCAGCAGCGGCTGGTAGGCCGAGATCGAATCGGCGACCGCGGTCGAGCCGACCGGGACCATGTCGGGCGCCCCGCCGACCAGCTGGATCTGCAGCGAGTCATCCAGCCTGGGGGCCAGGTCGAGGCCCGAGTCATACGGCGGGACGTGCACGTTGAAGATCGTCCGCGACGGGTCGGCCAACTCGTGCACGACCTTGAGCTTGTCCGCCAGCCCGTCTTCCTGGCATTCCCGGTTCGTGTGCCAGGGCGTGATGTTGCTCCACCCGACCGATACCAGGTTGAAGCCGTCAAGCTCGAGCAGCCCGTCCGGGGCGTAGCGCACCGGCCCCTGGCTCAGGTACGGGATCATCTCCTCGAAGTCGTCGTTCCCGAGCCCGATCAGCAGCCGCTTGCCGGTGCCGGCGAGCCGCTGCGCGGCCAGCGCTATCCACTGCTCGGTGCGCTCCAGGATCAGCCGCCGCAGCGTGTCCTCCACCAGCTGCTGGTCGGCGGCGAGCTGCTGCACGAAGCCGGGTTCTGTCCGGATCGTGTACGGCCCCACCGCCGCGATCCGCCGCTCGAACTCGGCGACCTCCGCAAGCGACTCCATCGCGAACTGCGCGCCGCGGAACCGCGCGCTCCACGAACTGCCCCGCGACACGACCGGGACGAGCTCCTTCCCGGCCAGGTCCCCGCCCATCATCAGCACGTCCGCGCCGTAGAACCTGCCCGCGTTGACGAGCTTGCGGAAGCAGGTCTCAGAGCCGTGGATGTCCGAGACGAAGAAGATCTTCACCGGAGCCCTCCCGCCGAGTGCCCTGCTCACCCACCGCGGCCGGCAGCGGGATTACCACCACTATGCGGCCTGGCCTTCCGCCGGATCGCCATGCGCCCGACGCTAAACCGCAAAACCGCAGAAGTCAAGCGCTTGACTGAGATCTGGGACGGCGCGCCGGGACGGGGAAGTGGGACGGCGGGCTGGGACGGGGAGGTGGGACGGGCGGGCTGGGGCGGTGGGCTGGGGCTCAGCCGGAGGCGGGCGGCGGCGCGGTGCTTTCCCTGATCACCAGCGTGGTGGCGAGCTCGACATGATGGGCCTGCGCCGAGCCGGACCCGCTGGCCCGGAGCATCCGGAACGCGGTGGCCGCCATCGCCGCCAGCGGCTGCCTGATCGTGGTCAGCGGTGGCGCCGCCCACGCGGCGACAAGCACGTCGTCGAACCCGACCACGCTGAGGTCTTCCGGTGCCCGCAGCCCGAGGTCCCTGAGCGCCTGCAGGACGCCGAACGCCTGGTTGTCGTTGGCTGCCACGATCGCGGTCGGCCGGTCAGGCAGGCCCATCAGCCGCGCGGCCTGGCGCCGGCCGCCCCGGACCGTGAACGTGTCGCGACAGACGAGCCCTTCGTCCACGCCAAGCCCGGCCTCGAGCATGGCCGCGCGGAAGCCGTCGAGCCGGGCCTGGCTCGACCACAGGCCGGCCGTCCCCGCGATGGCGGCGATGCGGCGGTGGCCGAGCTCGATGAGGTGACGGGTGGCGGTGAGGCCGCCTTGCCAGTTCGTGGTGCCGACCGACCTGATGTCCGGGCCCGGTTCCTCCGCCGGGTCTATGACCACGAAGGGGATGCCGGCCGCCGCCAGCTGCCGGAGTTCCGCGCCGCGCGGCAGGGCAAGAACGCTGAGCGCCCCGTAGGTGCCGCGGGCGGTTGCCAGCTCCAGCCAGCGGCGAAACTCCTCGGCTGAGCTCACCGTGCTGACGACGACGCTGTAGCCGGCCTCCGCGGCGGCCTCCGCGGCACCGTGGATCAGCTGCTCGGCCCAGGGATTGTGCTGGGCGGCGCCCGGCATGTACGGGCCCGTCCCGAGGATCAGGTCCACCACGCCGGAGCCGAGCTGGGAACCCGGCTGGTACCCGTGCCGGCGCAGCAGCAGGCCGATCCGCTCGCGGGTGGCCGGCGCGACGTCTGTCCGCCCGTTGAGCACCTTGGACACCGTCGATACCGACACCCCGGCCTCGGCGGCGATGCGGGTCAGCGTGCTGGCGCCGGCCCGGGCGGGCCTGGCAGGCTCCCCGAGCACCGTGACCTGCCTCGGCTTCCTGGGCACGCCGCCCTCCTGTCTGCGAGCTCCTGCGGTACCGCTTTTTCGAAAGATAGCAGGGCTTAAAGAGTTTGACATCGGGCCAGAACCGAGTAAGCATAAATAATTATGGCGCTAATATTTCGAAAAATTACCGGGAGGAAGTCGTGTACATCCCGTATCTGATGCTGCGCAACCTGGCGCCCGGCGCGATGACAGCCGCCGAGCAGCGGGCGGCCGACGAGCAGCTGGGACGGATCGTCGCCGTGCTGGCGCGGCGGAGCCGACGGGTTGCCGCCCAGGTGCGCGCGGTGACCGCGCCGGCCGCCTGGGCCGGGCACCAGCAAGCGGCGTTGCGGAAGGCCGGCCCGCGGGGCTGCTGAACCCGCGCGGCTGCCAGGGACAAACACGGGCGCGTCGGGCCTGCCCGAGCGCGATGCTGGTGCCATGACGTCCGCTGCCCCGGCCCGCCCGGCCCCTGGCCGGTCTGCTCCGGACCCCGCCGTACCGGCCGCCGCATGCGGACCGTAGCACCACGGTTCGTTCGGAATAAAAAATCTTTTCTACCGAACGGGCCGTGGTTCCTCACTCCCAGACACCAGGAGGTGCAGGCCGTGGAATACCTGGTCACGATGACCACGCACGTGCCGGAAGGAACGACGGAACAGGCCGTCGATGACGTCCGCGCGCGCGAGGCCGCTCGGTCGCGTGAGCTCGTGGCGCAGGGGCACCTGCTGCGGCTGTGGCGCCCGCCGCTGCGGCCAGCCGAATGGCGCACGCTCGGGCTGTTCGCGGCGGCCGGCGACGGCGAGCTCGAGGCGGTGCTTGCCTCGATGCCGCTGCGGGTGTGGCGTACCGACGAGGTCACGCCGCTTTCCCCGCACCCGAACGACCCTGGGCTGCCCGCCGGGACCGGTGGTCAGGAGTTCCTGACCACCTTCGCCATCACCGTCCCTGCGGGCACGCCGGGTCAGGCCGTGGCCGACGTCGAGGCCAGCGAGGCGGAGCGGGCGAAGGTGCTGGCCGCGCGGGGGCACCTGCGGCGGCTGTGGACGCTGCCCGGCGAAGGGCGCGCGCTTGGCCTGTGGCGGGCCGGCGGGCCGGACGAGGTGCAGGCGATGCTGCGGTCGCTGCCGCTGGACTCGTGGCTGACCGTGGACACCACGCCGCTGTCACCGCACCCGAGCGACCCGGCGGGCCGCACCTGAGCGAGGCCGGCCCGGTTACCCGTGGAGCCAGCCCGGGTACCGCCGTCCGCCACCGCGAGGACGCGTCCGTCCTGGCCGAGCGCGAGACAATCCCTGTCCGCGAGGCCCCCGCCGGGCGGGTCCCTGTCCGCGAGGCCCCCGCCGGGCGGGTCGCTGTCTGCGAGGCCCCCGCCGGCCGGGTCCGCCAGCCCTGTAGTCCCTGCAGTCACTTAGTCACCAGGCCCGGCCGCAACGATGTAAGCCTGTGGCGGTTGTAACCGCCACGATGTAAGCCTGTGGCGGTTGTGACCGGGCCAGCGGGTGATGGCCGCGCCGCTCGCCGAGATGGTGCGTGCCGCCCGCACCCGACCTCTAGATGTATCGGCGGATCTGGAGCACGTCCGGGCGGTAGTCATAGGCCAGGTAGAACGGCCCGGGCTCGCTGCCGTGGCTGATGACCATCGGCGTCCCGTTGACCATGTCGACGATGACCGCGCAGTGCACGCCCGGCGGCCCGGTCCCGTATATCACGCAGTCGCCTGGCAGCACGTTGGCGGGGTACTGGACGGCCAGCCCGTGCTCGAGCATCGTCCCGGTATAGCCGGCGGTCCAGCCGACGCCGTTGACCACATCGCCCAGGCCGAACCTCAGCACCAGGCCGTTCCACAGGCACCACGTGGCGAACGAGGAACAGTCCGAGTACTCGGGGAACTGCCCGATCTCGGCGTTCCGCCGGTTCTTGATGCCATCCCAGCGCAGCGGGCCCTCGGTGTAATGCGTGTGCTCCTTGTTCGCCAGCGTGAGCCTGGCCGCCTGCACGACACGGTCGCGGCAGCGGATCCGCTGGTCACGCGACAGCCCGGACGCGGACGGCATCAGCCACCGCCCGCCGGAGGCTCGGCGGTGCCCGAGTCGCCCACGTCGGCCGGCACATTCTGCGGGTCCGCTGCCACGAATTCGACCACTTCGACGTCGATCTCCGCCGCGGCGTCGGTGGCGTACTCGGGATCGGCGTCCGCGAACCTGACACTCACGTTCCCGGTCATGAGGCGAACGTACCAGCATGCCCACCCCTCGGATGCGGTTCGCCAAGGCCCGTCCGCGTAGGGTTGTCCGCCGTGCGAGGTTTTTCCGTCCGCAACGCGTGCCCGGCGGAGATCGAGGTGCTGTCGACGGCGGTGACCGGTGCGGGGCGCTGGCTGGTTCTGTCGCAAGGTGGCGGCACGGCCCGGTGCTGGCCGGTGGATCTGGACGGCGTGCCCGGGCCGCCGATGCGTCGCCAGCACGCATTCCATCAGGCCCAGGCCCTGGCGCTGGTACCAGGTGACGGCGTCGTGGTGGGGCGGAGCATGTCCGAGCTGTGGCGCTGGGACTGCTCGACCGGGGAGCCGATCGGCGCACCGGTGCGGCACCAGTCCCTGATGACTCACCCCATGCGCTCGGCGCTAGTGGCCGTCGACGGCCCGGCTGGGCCGCTGGCTGTCACCAACGCAGCCGAAGGCGGCCTGCGCCGGTGGGATGCGCTGACCGGCGAGCCGGCCGGCGATGCCGTCGCGAGGCGTTCCGGCGAGGTCACCGCGCTCGCGGTTGCCGAACTGCCAGCCGGCGGCGTCGGTGTCCTGTCCGGTGGCGCCGATCGGATGATCCGGTGCTGGGACCCGCTGACGTGGGCGGAGCTCGCCGAGCCGGTCGCGTGCGGCCGACGGGTCTTGACGCTGACCGCCGTCCGGCCGACCGGGATCGGGCCGGTCGTCTGCGCGCTCCGCGCGGACGGTTCGGTGTACCGGTATGACCTGCTCACCGGCGAGGCAACCGGCCCGCCCGTGGTTACCGGCTGGCAGCCGCGTCGGCCGGGTCGGCCGTTCCCCGGGTCCATGACCGCGATAGCGGCGCATGGCCGGGGCGTCGTCGCGCTCCGTACCGACCCCCGGTCGGTGCACCTGTGGGACCTGCTGACAGGCGAGCCGACCGGGCAGGTCATCACCCTCGGCACTCCGGCTTACCGCATGGCGGCGGCCCGGCTGGCGGACGGGACGCCGGTGATCGTGGTCGCTGACAGCGACGGATACGTACGCCGCTTCGACGCCTTCACCGGCGCGGCCATCGGCGAGCCAGTGGTGCCGCATGGCTGGCCGGCGTCGAAGGTCCTGCCGGTACCCGTTCCCGGCGGCAGGCTCATTCTCGCGGTCGAGCGCCAGGGCAGGATCCGCCGATTTGACGCTCGCAGCGGGGAACCCGTGGGGGATCCGGGGCGGCCGTGGCACGCCGGCAGCTTCGGGCTCGCTGCCGAGCCGCTGCCGGACGGCCGGGTCATCCTGGCCGCGGGGGGCGAGGATGGCATCAGCCGCCAGGACGTGGTGTCCGGCACCGAGTACCCGGCCGGGGAGGACGAGAAGGGCGGCATGATCTGGGACGTGGCGATGGCCGCGCCGCCGGGCGGGCCGGTGATCATCGCTGGCGCAGGGTATGACGGGACGGTCCGCCGTTGGGATGCGGGGACCGGGAACGCCGTGGGGGAGCCGCTCACCGGGCATCAGCGCAGCGTGAAGGTCATCATCACGGCCAGGCAGGCCGACGGGTCACCGATGTTCGTCAGCGGCTGCGAGCGTGGCATCGTGCTCTGCTGGGATGCCGCGACAGGCGCGCGGATAGGCGAAGGCCTGCCGGGCGCGATGCAGGACATGTCGGATCTGGCGGTCGTCGACCTGCCGGATGGACGCCAGCTTCTCGTCGGCCTCGATGTCAGCTCCCTGTACCGCTGGGACCTGGATAGCCGGGAGATGGTCGGGCAGCCCGTCCGGGTGGGCAAGTGGGCGCGCATCGTGGCGACGCACGTGGATTCCGCCGGGGCCGCCACGGCATTCCTGCACATCCCGGGCGAAGACCGCGACGACCGCGTCGCGCGGGTCGAGCGGTGGCGGCTGGACGACGGCACCCGGCTGGACCCGGCATACCCGGAAGCCCTGTGCGCCGTCTTCGACGACGGCGGCCTCACCTGGACAGTTCTCGGCGATCGCGAAGGCTCACTGGAAGTCAGGCCGTTCGGCGGCGCCGGTAGGACTAATCCAGCGTGACCACGGTGGCGATCTGGTCCAGGCCGGAGACCTTCAGCAGCGCCGCGGAAAGGGGGCCGGCCGGGCTGGAGTCGTTGGTCACTGGGGCTTGAGGTCCTTGGTCAAGGTCACCGTCGTCCCGCGCGCGGCCGGGTCGATCGTTACCTCATCGATGAGGGCGTGCATGAAGATGATCCCGTGGCCTCGCGGCCGGCGGGCGGAGGCCGCCAGCTGCCGGTGTCCGCCCCAAGCGCCACCGGCGGCCCTCCCATTCACACCCCGGAACTCCGCATACCAAGTCCGCCGCTTCCCCGAGCCCACCAGGGTAAACGTACGATACCTAGGGGCGGGCGGCTAGACGTGCTTGACTGTGCGCCAGACGGGCCATCCGATGACGTCGCACCGATTGGGCTGAAATGGCTGACGCAGGCTCCTCCAAGCACGACGCGCTGACGATGGACGTGCGGGACGAAGACGGCACCGTGGTCGTGGTCATGTCCGGCGAGCTGGACATGACCGGCGTCATCACGGCTCGCGCAGCCATCGACGCCGCGCTCGGCGGCCACCCGCGCCGCGTGATCCTGTACGCCGGCGGCCTGGACTACATCGACAGCTCGGGCATCGCGCTGCTGGTCCTGCTGACCCACAAGGCACAGGAGGTGCAGGTCCGCAACCCGACCCCCATCGTCAGGCAGCTGATCGAGATGACCGGGCTGAGCGCGATACTGCATGTCGCCGATGAAAATCAGCCGTAGCTTCTCCTCCGACGCCGCCGCCACCAGGTCGGCGCGGCATTTCGTGCTGGACGCGGTGGGCCGTGCGCCTTCCGGCGTGCGCGACGCGATCGCGGTCATGGTCGGCGAGCTCGCGATGAACGCCGTCCAGCACGCGCAAACCGGCTTCCAGGTCACGGTCGAGCTGGCCGACGGCACCCTGCGGGTCGAGGTGACGGATTCGGGCGGCAAGTACCCGGCGGCCGGGGCGATGCCGCCGCCAAGCAGCTCGCGCGGTCGCGGGCTGCCGATCGTGGACAATCTCGCCGACGCCTGGGGGATCACCTGGTCACCGCCCGCCCCCGGCAAGACCGTCTGGTTCGAGATCGCCGTGCCGTCCGGCAGCGAACCGGAACTGAACGCCGCAGCAGGCCTGTCCGGCCAGCCTCATCCGGCGTCGGGGGCTAGCTCCACGCCGAAGTCGGCGCCCAAGGGGCTGCGCTGATTCGTCCGAGTAGCAGACGGTGGGCACGACCCCTACTTCCAGGCGGCACAGCCCGGGCCGGGTCACCACCCATCCCGCCCGCCTCACCCGTCCCTGCTGCCCGACCTCGGCCAGGATCGTGGGTCAAAACCTCCCCTATAAGGGCAGTAAAGACCCACGATCATGAAAACAGGTTCGGGTCGCCGGCGCTTTCATAAGCGACATCTCGGTGGCACAGCACGATGGGCCGCGGCCCGCCGA
>JASHTQ010000016.1 GCA_030040475.1 Streptosporangiaceae bacterium | reverse complement strand
GCCGCGCCCCGCACCGCCCCGCGCGCCGCCGCCTGCTCGCCTTGCCCAGCAGCCACCGCCTGCCGGCCGCCATTCGCGGCCCCCTGCCCGGCCTGCACCGCCACCACGCCGGGCGTCGCAGGCTCGACCACGCCGCTCTGCGCCACCTGCTGGGCAACTCCTTGCACCGCCGGCGTCTCCGCGGCGGCCTGCTGTGCTGTCGGCCGCGCAGTGGCCTGCGCCGCCGGCGTCTGCGCGGCGGAGTCGTATTGGTACAGGTTGTAGAGCTTCATCAGCGCGATGAGGTTCGTTCCGTAGTTCGGATCGGTCGCGTAGACGCCGGTCAGGTCGTTGGCGAAGGCGTCAGGCACGTCGCGGTCGGCCATCGCCCGCTGGTAGACAGCGTCGGTGGCGAGAAGCTCGCTATGGTCGGCGATGCTCTCGGCGATGTTGTGATAGACGCGGAATCCAGCCTCGACGGTGACCCACTGGCCGTTCTCGTACTCGCTTGTCGAATACACGTCGGTACCGGCCGGGCCGGACCCCTTGATGCCGAACAGGTTGTGGTCCTTCGTCGCCAGCTCACTCTGGCCCCATCCGGACTCATCAATCGCCTGGGCAATTGTCACCGCCGCGGGGATTCCGTACCTGCGCTGGGCGGCGATCGCGCCAGGCGCGACCTGATTGATGAACGCCTGCTGGGAACTCACCGTCGGCACCGCGCTCGCCGCGGCGGGCACCGCGTTCCGCTGGTAAGCCGACGCAGCCTGCGCCGACAGCGCCGACAGCGCCGCCGCCGCGTCCTCGGCAGCCGTTTGCGCCCCCGGAATCGCCGCAGTTCCCTGACCGGCGGCGGCGTCCGCGCCGAGCAGCCCGGGCGCGCGCGGCGCCTGCTGCTCGGCTGAAGCCCGCACCTGAAGCCCGGCCGGCTCGCGTTGCGCCGTCAGCTGGTCGCCGGCACTGAGCAGCGGCGCCGCCGGCGGCGCCTGCAGGCCGGGAATCTCGGCCAGGCCCTCCTGCGCATCCCCGTCCACCTGCACGACCTGACCGCCGGACCCGCCGGACCCGCCGGACCCGGCGGATCCCCCGGACCCGCCCGAGCCGTTGGCCCGCGCCAGGTCCGCTGCACCGCCCGAGGCGCCGCCACCGCCCGCGGGCAGGTCACCGTTGTCAACGAAGCCGGTGATGCCCTGCGCGCTGAGCGGGTTGCGGTAGGAGTGCGCGTTGACCGAGAGGTCCGGCAGCGAGTCGGCGCCGATCGTGTACAGGACGCCACGGCTGTACTTGGTGACGACCTCGACGTGCCCGTCGAACATCGCCCAGTCGCCCGGCTGCGGCTGGTAGCCGTCTCCGATCGGGCGCCACCGCCCGGCGGCCCGCGCCTGCTGCATGATCGACATGACGCTCGGCGAGGCCGGATTCGCATCCACCCGCACGTCGGCCCACTTGTGCAGCGGGTATGGATAGGTCCCGCCGCCGGTTACCCAGCTCTGCTGACCCACCGACTGCGCGCCCATCTCGAGCGTCAGCGAGGCGAAGGCGGCGCACGACGCGCCGTGGTCGACGCCATTGGTGCTGTCGCTTTGCCAGATAATCGCCTCCATTTCGGCAGGTGTCTTGTCCTTTGCCATCCGGAGGTAATAGTTCGCCACCTTGACGATGGCAGCGCCCAGCGATCCGCCGTCCGTCCCGGTCGGCCGTACCACGCGGGAGAAGTCAAGCACGTGCGCCGGCAGGCTGGTAGGCGAGGTCATTTCGCCGACCGTCCCGTGCGCCAGCGAGAACCCGGTCATCGCGCCGCAGGTGCTGAGGCTGACAAGCGCGGTCGCCTGCTGCCAGCCCGCCTTCTTTGCCGAACGCACGCTAGTCACCTCCTTCCCGCCGCCCGACCTGCCGGGCCGCTAGCCGGCCCTCGTCAGCTAGCGGTCGCCCCGGAAATGGTCCGCAGAATCGCCTGCACCTGCGGCGCACCCGGGTTATTCGAGTTCTCGAAAAGGACGCTGACGTTCTCCGCGGCCTGTGTGGTCGCTCCTACCACCCACGACTGGAAAATGTTTGCCACAAGCAGGGCCTGCCCGGCCGAACTCGTGATCGGCTCGGCACACAAGCTGGGGAACCCGGCGTGCGAGATGATCGCGGACGACCCTGTGTACCTGGCGCAGTTTGCCGGGCTGCTCTCCAGCCCGGACTGAACGGTCGCCTTGCCGCTCGCGCCGGTAATGGTGGCGCCGCCGACGATGTTGTTAATTGCCCGCGCGGCCACCTCTAGGCTGTCGATCGGATTCTCAGGGTTGTACGGATGGTGCAGGTTCAGCGACCACGCGATAGCGCCGCCCTGGGCCGCCGCTATCGGCTCGAGGCCCTTTCTGCCCGTCTTGGTATCGGCAAAGTCCGGATTATCCCCGCTGGTCATCAGGGCGAATACCCACAGGATCTGATTTGTCGAGTCCGAGCATGCGAAGTTCACCTGGTTCGGCTCGGATACCACGTCCGGGTTCTGGCAGGCGGTGGCGATCTCGCTCTTCACGACTGCCACGCTGGCGGGCCAGTGCGCATGCGGCCGGAACACGATCATCGCCGCCGCCGCGGTCGCCGCCGCGGCGATCACGGTCACGACCGTTATCTTGCGTGTCCGGCCGAACCTGCCGCGGGAAGCAGTGCGCCTGCCGTGGTCGATAAGCGTCCTGGTCCGCTCCTCTGCCGGCGGGCGGTACACGGGCGGCCGGTGCGGCCGCGCTGGCCGGACGTTCGTGCGGATCACGGTCGTCGGAGCGTCATCAAACTCGAAGTCTTCCGCCTCTGCCTCGCGCCGGCGAGGCTCCCTGACCTGGTTCGAGCCCGCCACCCGGCCAGGACCAGCCACCCGTCCAGGTCCCGTCGCGCGGCTCGGCGCAGCCGCCCGTCCAGGACCGCCCGCCCGGCCCGGATCGGCCGCCCGTCCGGGCGCCGCCGCGCGGCTCGGC
>JASHTQ010000192.1 GCA_030040475.1 Streptosporangiaceae bacterium | reverse complement strand
GCGATGACGGTGATCAAGGGCCTGGCCGAGGGGCGCGAGGTGATCCACCACGGCCAGCCGCTGCGCATCCCGTGGGTGCGCGACGGCAGGCTGGAGATCTGGATGGCGGGCTACGGCCCGAAGGCGCTCAAGCTCACCGGCGAGCAGGCCGACGGGTTCATCCTGCAGACCGCCGACCCCGACATCGCCAGGTGGACGATCGGCGCGGTGCGCTCGGCGGCGAAGGAGGCCGGGCGCGACCCGGACGCGATCACCATGTGCGTGGCCGCGCCCGCCTACGTCGGGGACGACGTGGCGCACCAGCGGGAGCAGCTGCGGTGGTTCGGCGGCATGGTGGGCAACCACGTCGCGGACCTGGTCGCCAGGTACGGCACGGACGGGCCGGTGCCGCGGGCGCTGACCGACTACATCGCCGGGCGCCAGGGCTACGACTACGCGCACCACGGCAAGGCGGACAACCCGTCGGTGGACTTCGTACCCGACGAGATCGTGGACAGGTTCTGCCTGGTCGGCCCGGCGTCGGCGCACGTGGAGCGGCTGCGCGAGCTGGCCGAGGCGGGCGCGGATCAGTTCGCCCTCTACCTGATGCACGACCAGGAGCCGCAGACGCTCGCGGCGTACGGCAAGGAGATCATTCCCGCGCTGCGGTTATCCGGCGCTTAGTCGGTCCCGGCGCTGTCGGTGCTCGGGCTCGCGGTGGCGGCGGGGCCGGGGACCAGGCCCTCGGCCGCGGGCAGCGCCTGCTGGTCGGCCAGCGCGATCGCGAGCTCGCCCGCCGCGTTGGGGTGCAGCGGGGCCGGATCGCCGGGACCCTGCACGTAGGGGTCCTGCGTGCACAGCTCGTGGCCGGCGAAGGACGGTTCCACCACGCCGAAGCCGAATGTCTGCGCGCCCTGGGCGAGCACGGCGTTGAGCTGGGCGAGGCGGGAGGCCAGCACCCTCTCCTTGGCCTGGGTGAGGCCGTAGCTGCTCAGGCAGCCGATGCTGGAGCCGAACGGCGAGTAGTACTCGTTGACCAGGACGGCCGGTGCACCCGGCAGCTCGGCGAGGTCGAGCAGGAGCTGGTAGTAGCTGCGGGTGAAGGCGGCGATCTGCTCGTTGAAGTACGCCGCGGAGACCTTGTCGTTGCAGACGGTGCTGGCCGCGCACAGCCGGGTCATGATCGACCACTGCACGTCGTCCGCGCCGATGCTGACGATGATCACCTTGGCGTGCGTGGCCTGCTCGAGCTCGACCAGCTGGGGAGGCGCCACCTGGCCGTCGGGCAGCACCTGGGCGCCCTGCAGGCCGTTCTGGATGGTCGCGCCGCTGCAGGCAAGGTTCAGCACGTTCCAGTCGTTCACCGTGGCCAGGTCCGCGGCGTAGGACTCGTTGCTGCGGCCGCAGGCCCGGTCGAGCGCGCTGGCATTGCCCGGGACCGGGTTGCCCATCGCCGCCGCGGTCGAGTCGCCGATGACGACCGCCTGCACGCCGGGCAGCGGCTTCGCCACGCTCTGCGGCGTCGGCTGCAGCGGGTCGGTGCCGACCAGGTCATCGAGGGTCTTGACGCTGCGCAGCACCCTCGGCGTGCTCGACGCCGTCAGCAGGACGCCGCCGACGTTGACGATGAGGAGCACGGCCAGGCCGGCCACCACGGTCTTCGCCATGTTCGGGTACGACTGCTTGCGGATGCCGGCCACCGCGATCAGCGCGACGACGGCGAAGCCCGCGGCGATCAGCACCTCCCACTCGAAGTAGTGCGTCCAGCCCTGCGCCAGCTGCTGGGACAGGTTCAGCTCGAGCTCGCGCGGGTTGTCCGATCGCAGCAGCTGGGTGACCTGCTTGTCGATCGTGATGTGGGTGAGCTGCAGCAGCGGGCGGATCGGCCCCTCGAACTGCGGCTTGGTCGGCATCACCTGGCCGAACAGGTCGAGCTCGCCGGGACCTTCCAGGCTCAGGCTCGGGGCGGCCGCCCCGACCCGGGCGGTCTGGCCCGCGGCCGAGACCGTCTGCAGCGGCGTGACCTGCAGCGACAGCCAGATCGAGCCGACCGTGACGACGAAAAAGACGACGAGATAGAAGCCGGCGATACGGGTTAGTTTCAGGGTCAGTCGAAGGAAGGAAGAGATGTCATGCCCCCGGGAACCACGTAGCCATCGCTGTTTACGCTACCCGGTAGTGGCGGCGGGCAACCTCCTTCGCGGCGTTCTGCGGGGCGGATGCCAGGTCGGCGAGGCGCGGGTGGGCCGGCACCGGCTGTCACACTGGCCCCGTGAGCGGTACCTCTCCCATTTATTTCCCAGAAGCCACGTTCATCAACGTTCGTCGTCTGACCCGGTTTCCCCGGGTAGGCCGGTGACGCGACCCAGCAGATACCGACGGATGCCGGCTAGGTTCTGGGTCACATATTTCGTGACGGCCCTATGTGCTGACGCGCTCGTAACGGGGTTTGTGTGCCACAGAGGCCCCGTACGGGAGCGAAGAGATGGGGTGCGTGTCCCCCAGGCCCCGATAGACGGGGGTTGTGACCCACGCGCCCCATTCGGCTAGCCCGCCCTTGTCCCGCCAGGGGCTGGAGTGGCGCGGGTGATGACCGGGAAGGGGCATGGCATCGCAGACCCCGCCGCACCGACACCGGGAAGTGCACATTTTCTGCCCCAAAGCCCGGATCCACTCCGATATTTCCGGGGCCAGGTAGTCAGAGGGCCTGCTTGCGTTCTAGGTAGCTCAGCGCGACCCAGCCGAAGGGGACGGGGAGCCAGAAGGTCAGCAGCCGGAACAGGAGCACGGCGCTGGCCGCGATCGTGCCGTGCATGCCGGTGGCGATCAGCCCGGTGGTCAGCACCGCCTCCACGGCACCGAGGCCGCCGGGGGTGGGGATGATGGAGCCGAGCGCGCTGCCTGTCAGGTAGACCACGGCGACGCTGGCGAAGGCCACCGAGCCGCCGAACGCGCGGGCGCAGGCGGCCAGGCAGCAGATGTAGGACAGGTCGAGCAGCAGCGAGCCGCCGATCCCCTGGGCGAGCTTGCGCGGCTGCTGCGCGACCTCGAGCAGCCGCGGCAGCACCTGGCTGAAGATCGGCGCGACCCTGGCCCGCAGCAGCCGCCGTCCCGCGGGCACTGCCACCACCACGATGGCCGCCGCGACGAGCCCGGCGAGCACGAAGTAAGACCAGGTCGGCGGCGAAAACGGGTGCCGGGCGGCGGCTCCCGCGACGGCGACGAACACGATGAGCAGGAGCACGTGCAGGACGAAGGCGGCCACCTGGGCCACGCCGACGCTGGCCACCGCGTCCGCGTTCGGGATCTTCCTGCGCTGCAGGTAGCGCAGGTTGAGCGCGACCCCGCCGACGGCGGCGGGCGTGACCAGGGTGACGAACGACGCGGCCAGCTGGGCCAGCAGGGTGCGCAAGAACGTCAGCCGCTCGGCGACGAACCCGGTCAGCGACAGCGTCGCGCCGACGTAGGTCGCCGCGGACAGGGCGAGCCCGACGATGCCCCAGCGCCAGTCCGCCTGCCGCAGCACGTTGCCGAGGCTGGCCCGGGCGAGCTCGCCCGCGAGCAGGTACGACGCGGCGACGGTGGCGACCAGCGTGACCAGGGTTCGGAGCCTGATGCGTTCCAGCTGGACCGGGGCGACCTCGCCGCCTGGCACGGCGGCCAGCAGCTTCTTGCGCAGCGCGGGCAGCACGTCGCGGTGGCGGCGCAGCTGCGCCCTGGTGGACCGGGCCAGCGCCACCCGCTGCAGCAGCGGCACGACCGCGACGAGCTCGCCCGCGCCGGCCTTCTTCAGTGCCAGGTCGGCGGCCCGGTCCGGCCCGACGATGAGCGCCAGCTCGGCGATGAGCTGCGCCACGTCGAGACGAATCTGCAGGTCGCTGGCTGCTATGTCACCGTCGCCCGGGTTGAGCAGCATGATCTTCCCGTCGTCGGTGAGCATGATGCGGTCGGCGGTGAGCGAGCGGTGGGTAACCCGGTGCGCGTGCAGCTGGTGGACGGCGTCCCAGACATCGGCGAGTTCGGCGTCGGTGACATCGGTGAAGTCCGCCAGGGTGGCGCCCTCGTGGTGGTCGTAGGCGAGCACGAGGGCCTCGGGACCCGCCGGGACCACCGCGCGCAGGATCGGCGTGGGGGCATCGGCGTCCACGGCCGCGTAGCTGAGCAGCGCGCGATGCTCCACCGTCCTCTCCATGGACAGCGGGGCGCCGCGGGACACCTGACCGCGCAGCAGTATCGACCGGTACAGCCGGTAGACCGCCCCGGCCGCCTGCTGGTCACGGTCGTAGACGGCGACGTCCAGATGGCCGCCATCGCCGGCCGTCGCGGCGTAGTGGCGCGACCCCTCGCCCCTGGGGGCGTTGCGGCCGTGCAGCGCTGCTACGGAACCCGTCGGAGTGTGACGCCCGGCGGGCCAGATGCGGCTCATCGCCACGACCTGCTGGCCCGCGGTGGTCAGCGCGGCCGCGATGTCGGTCGCGCTGGGGCGCTGGGACTGGGAGCCCGCCGCGTACCGGACGGCGAGGCCGATCGCGCGGCCGACGAGAACCGTGATGAGGAACGACAAGATCGTCGTGTGCGCAGCCGCCAGGTGCACGATCGCGTAGACGCCGACGGCGATCCACAGGGCGTTCCGCCAGCCCGGCCGCCCGGACAGGCCGATGATCGTCGCGTAGGCGACAAGGCCGGCCAGGTACGGGTCGAGCGCCGAGACATGGCTCGTATCCGGGCGCGCCATGATGATCGCGTCGTAAAGCCTGGCAGCGAACGCGCGCCGCAGCGCCTCGTTGACGATGGCCGCCGCGGCGAAGGCGATGATGCCGGTGCCCACCGCCTCGGCGAGGCGCTGTCCCTGGTGCCGGACGAGCTGGCGGACGGCAAGGGCCACCGGGATGATGAGGATCGCGAACAGCGCCAGGGTAGGCGCCGTGTCGAGCAGGGCGTGCGGCAAGCTGTTGCTCGCCGCGACGATGTCGGTCTCCACGCCGGTCGTCGTCGCGCTGGCCGCGACGCCTGCCACCGCGAGCGCGACTATCTCGATGCAGGAGGTGGTGCAGCGCAGCAGGTCGACCGGCTTGCGGATTCTCCGCTCGAGATGGTCCTCCACCCGGACCGGCTCTAGCTGCTGGGATGTCACGGCACGATAGTGTCATCTGCCCGCCCCGCCGCATAGATGCACCGCCGCGCCGGCCCGCGCGCCGCGCCTGCCGTCAATCTGGCGCGGTCTTGAGAGCCAGGAAGTCCGCGACGCCGATCAGCCGCAGTACCTGCCGTTCCACTGGGCGGATATCGCGGCGGGACTCGTCGCGATACAGGCGCGGTGAGGTCAGCCGGATGACGCGCCCGCGCGTTCGCAGCTCGCACCCGCCCGCGGCAACGACGTTCTTGACCCAGTCGGTGTCCGGGCCGTAGGTCAGGGCGAAGACATAGCCGTCCTTGACCGCGAAAGTGTTGACCGGCGTCTCGTACAGGCGGCCGGAGCGGCGGCCGCGGTGGATGATCACCCCCAGGCCGGGCGCCCACGGGGCGATGTGCTTGGTGACCCGGTTCAGGCCTGCCTTGTTCCACTGCCCTACGATCCGGGGAATCGGCATGCCCCCTCCTTAATCGTCGCCCTGGCATGACTGAGCATTATTCTCGGTCCCGATCGGCAATGCGCGCCGCCTGCGGCCCGAAGCGGAGGATGCCAGTGGATCACGAAACCGTGGCGGCCTACCTGAATCGCGTCGGCCTTTCCGCGCCAGCCGCAGGTGACGCCGCGGGCCTGCGCACGCTGCACCGCGCTCACCAGCTGACCGTGCCGTTCGAGAACCTGAGCATTCACCTGGGCGAGCCGATCTCGCTCGACGAGCCAGACCTGATCGACAAGATCGTGCGCCGCCGCCGCGGGGGCTTCTGCTACGAGCTCAACGGGGCATTCGCGCTGCTGCTTGAGGCGCTGGGCGCGCAGGTGAGCCGGGTCGCGGCCCGGGTCTACGGCGAGGCAGGCCTGGGGCCGCCGTTCGACCATCTGGCCCTCATCGTCCGCCCGGACGACGGCAGCGGGCCATGGCTCGCCGACGTGGGCTTCGGCAGCCACAGCGACTTTCCCCTGCTGCTGGACCGCCGTGATGACCAAGACGATCCGGCCGGCCGGTTCCGGCTCGCCGACGCCGGCGCGGGCGACATCGACGTCCTGAAGGACGGCAGGCCCCAGTACCGGATCGAGACCCGCGAACGGTCGCTCGCCGACTGCATCCCGACGTGCTGGTGGCAGCAGACCTCGCCGTCGTCGCACTTCACCCGCGGCACCATCTGCTCCAGGCTGACGCCGGGCGGCCGGGTGACCATCAGCGGCCGGACGCTCATCCGGACACAAGGCGGGACCCGGACCGAGCACGAGCTGGAGACGGACGACCTGCTGCTCGCGGCCTACCGGGACCGTTTCGGCATCGTGCTGAGCCGGGTACCCGATGACCCCCCGGCCGGGTGAGCGGAGGACCGTGGACAAGGGCCGCGGGCAAGCTCACCATCCCGGCTCACTTCGCCGGGCCGATCCCGCACGCGCACGACGAATTCGATGAGGCGATCTACGTGCTGAGCGGGCGCCTGCTTGTGGTGGGCGAGGATGAGCCCCGGGAGGCGGTCCCGGGCTCGATGTTCGTGGCGTCCCGCGGCTGCCGGCACGGCTTCAGCAATCCCTCCGGCGAGCAGGACCCCGTAGAGGCGGTCGGCCTCTTCCCTGCTGTCTACGTCGAGGCAGAGGGTGGTGTTATTGCCGATGTGTTGACTCGTGCCATGGGTAGCTCCTCCGTCAACCTTTCGACTGCACGAGCCATGAGGATACTGGCCTGGCATGATCGGGCGCATGATCGGACGGATGCATCATGTGGTGTTCGACTGTCAGGATCCCGATGCGCTCGCCGGGTGCGGCCCCGGTGGGCGCGGCCGATCCCCGCGGACGGCTGAGCCAACGGCTCGTCCGGCCGCAGGGCGTATCGTTCGGGCATGAAGCCTTCCGAGGTTCGCCGCGTGATCAAGATGAAGCCGGTCGAGCTGAACGCGGCGCGGCGGCGGCTTGCGGGCTGCCACGACATCGGGGACATGCGCACGGTGGCGCGGCGGGTCATTCCGCGGCCGGTCTTCGACTACGTCGACGGCGGCGCGGACGAAGAGCTGTCGATGGCGGCGAATATCAGGGCGTTCCGGCGGTGGCGGTTCCAGCCTCGCGCGCTGGTCGACGTGTCCGCGGTAGACACGTCCACCCGGATCCTCGACCGGGCGGTGCCGCTGCCGCTGGCGCTGGCGCCGACCGGGTACACGCGGATGATGCACCCGGACGGCGAGATCGGCGCGGCGCGGGCGGCGCAGCGGCACGGGCTGCCGTACACGCTGTCCACGATGGCGACCACCACCATCGAGGACGTTGCCGCGAGCGCGCAGCCCGACCTGTGGTTCCAGCTGTACATCCTGCGCGACAGCGGGCTGAGCAAGGAACTCGTGGACCGGGCAGCCGCGGCCGGGTACCGGGTCCTCGTCGTTACCGTCGACTGCTTCGTGACCGGGCACCGGACGAGAGACCGGCGGAACGGGCTGGTCATCCCGCCGGAGCTGACCGTGACGACGCTGGCGAGCATCGCGTCCCGGCCCGGTTACTGGGTGCGGATGCTGCGCAGCCCGCTGATCGACTTCGCCAACT
This sequence comes from Streptosporangiaceae bacterium, assembly GCA_030040475.1. The sequence goes on along the minus strand of JASHTQ010000192.1, from coordinate 3,633 downwards.
TCACCGGGCACTCGGCGGTGACCATCGAGGGCACGGGATCGCTGTTCAACCCGGCCATCACCTGGGACGACATCGCGTCGCTGCGGGATCGGTGGCCGGGCAAGCTGGTCATCAAGGGGCCACTCGGGCCGACCGACGCGCGGCAGGCCGTCTCGCTCGGGGCGGACGGCCTGCAGCTGTCCAACCACGGCGGCCGACAGCTCGACCGGACGGTGGCGCCGGCCGACCTGATCGTGCCGGTGCGGGAGGCGGTGGGACCCGAGGTGCCGCTGCTCGTCGACTCCGGGGTCAGGCACGGCTCGGATATCGCGGTGGCGCTGGCGCTCGGGGCGGACGGCTGCGCGATCGGGCGGGCCTATCTCTACGGGCTGATGACCGGGGGCGAGGCGGGGGTGGACAAGGCGCTCGGGATGCTGGCGGCTCAGTTCAGGCGGACGCTGCAGCTGATGGGCGTTCGGTCGGCCCGCGAGTTGCGGGACACGGGGAGGGACCTGCTCACGCGGTCCTGAGGGGCTGGTGGCGGCGGGGCCTTGCTCGTGGCGGCGGGTCTTGCTCGTGGCGGCGGGGTCTTGCGGGGGGTCGCGCCGGCGTGGGTACGGTGAGGCATGGTTTCTACCGGACAGGTGCTTGCGTTCGCGCTGGCGTCTTTCGTGCTCATCATCGTCCCCGGACCCGGGGTGCTGTTCATCGTGGGGCGGGCGCTGGCGCACGGGCGCAGGGTCGCGCTGGCGACGGCGTGCGGGCACGCCGCGGGTAACTACGTGGTGGCGGCCTGCGTGTCGGTCGGCCTCGGCACCGTCCTGGAGCGCTCGGACCAGGTGTTCATCGCGGTCAAGATCGTCGGCGCGCTGTACCTGGTGTGGCTCGGCGTCCATGCGATACGCAAGCGCAAGTCGCTGGCCGATGCGTTCGACGCTGGCGCGGGGCCGCGGGATGGCTGGCGCGCGGCGCGGGACGGGCTGGTGGTGGGGCTGACGAACCCGAAGGCGTTCATCTTGTTCGGCGCGATCCTGCCGCAGTTCGTGAACCGGGCAGAGGGAAACGTCCCGGGGCAGATGCTGCTGCTCGCCCTTGTCTCGGTCACGATCGGGGTGATCTCGGACTGCTGCTGGGCGGTCGCGGCCAGCACGGTGCGGGCCTGGTTCGCGCGCTCGCCGCGGCGCTTCGAGCTGGTCGGCGGGGCCGGCGGCCTCGCCATGATCGGCGTCGGCCTGACCGTGGCGCTCACCGGCCGGAACAGCTGATGCACCGATCATTGTGGGTCGTTACTTGCCTGATAGGGGCAGTAACGACCCACGGTCTTTGGAATGCCCCGGCGCGGATCTGCTTGGCGTCAGGGTGCGGGGGTGGCGGACGGGGAGTCGGCTTGTTCGGGCCGGGGGGTGGCGGACGGTCGGGGGGCGTGGGTGCCGTCTATCCGGAGGCCGCGGATCGCGAGGATGGCCATCAGGACGGCGGCGCAGGTGATCGAGGAGTCGGCGATGTTGAAGGTCCACGGGAAGTGGGGCAGGTTGATCCAGTCGACGACGCGGCCGCGCAGCGGGCCCGGGGCGCGGAAGATGCGGTCGGCGAAGTTGCCTGTCGCGCCGCCGAGCACGAGGCCGAGGGCGATCGTCCAGGCCAGGCTGCGCAGCCGGCGGGCGGTGCGGATGATGCAGACGATGACGCCGCACACCAGCAGGGTGATGAACACCGTGTAGGACGTGCCGACGCCGAACGCGACGCCGGCGTTGAAGGTGAGCCTGAGCGTGATCAGGCCGTCGAGGAGCCTGACCGGCGGATGGCCGGGCAGGTTATCCAGCGCCAGGGCCTTGGCGATCTGGTCGGCCGCCAGCACCACGGCGGCGAGCCCGAACATCAGCACGAGGAGCCGCGCCCGGCGCGCGGGTGAAAGCTCGGGGCCGGGTGAGGTGTCCGGGGCGGTAGCTGGGGCCGGGGCGGGTGAGGTGCCCGGGGCGGGCGCGGGGGCGGGGGCCGGGTCTGGAGCAGGCATCGGGCGTCGCGGCGAAGGGTCAGGTCGGGCGGGTGGGGAGGGGCGGACGGGCGGGGAGGGGCGGACGGGGCTTGCGGGGGCCGGAGGAGGTGTCGGGGGGAGGCGGGGGCGGCTGCTTGTCCAGTTCCTCGAGGGCCAGGTGCACGGCGGTCTCCAGCTGGGCGTCGCGGTCCGCGGCCCAGTCGTCGGGGGTGTTCAGCACCTCGACGTCCGGGTCGACGCCGTAGTTCTCCACGCTCCAGCCGTACCGGTCGAACGAGAACGCGTACTTGGGGACGGTCATCCGGGTGCCGTCGACCAGCGGGTAGGAGCCCTCGATGCCGATCACGCCGCCCCAGGTGCGGGTGCCGACGACCGGGCCGAGGCCGAGCAGCCGGATCGCCGCGGTGACGATGTCGCCGTCGGACCCGGCGAACTCGTCCGCCAGCGTGACCACGGGTCCGCGCCGGGCCTCGCGCGGGTAGGTCCTCGGCTGGAAGTAGCGTCCCCTGGTCCAGCCGATGGCGTGCCTGGCCACCTTCTCCACGACCAGCTGGGAGGTATGGCCTCCGCTGTTGCCGCGGACGTCGAAGATCAGCCCGTCGCGGCCCATCTCGGTGCGCAGGTCGCGGTGGAAGTGCGCCCAGCCCTCCCCCATCATGTCCGGGACGTGCAGGTAGCCCAGGCGCCCTTCGCTCAGCTCGCGGACCAGGCGGCGCCTGCTGGCCACCCAGTCCTGGTAGCGCAGGCGCCGCTCGCTGCGCAGCGGCACCACGACCACCTCGCGGGACGGCCCTTCGGCCGACGGCCGGACGGTCATCTCCACCGGCTTGCCCGCCGTGCCGGCCAGCAGCGGCCACGGGCCGCGCACCGGGTCGACGGGGCGCCCGTCGACGGCCACAAGCTCGTCGCCCGGACGCACGCCGACGCCCGGCGCGGTGAACGGCGAGCGCGCTCGCGGGTCGGACGACTCGCCTGGCAGCACCCGGTCCACCAGCCAGTGCCCGGCGCCGTCACGCGAGATGTCCGCGCCGAGCAGGCCGACAGGGACATCGTCGGGGAAGCCGTCGCTGGCGGGGTGCACGTAGGCGTGCGAGGTGCCGAGCTCGCCGAAGAGCTCCCAGAGCAGGTCGGCGAAGTCGTCCGAGGCGCGGATCAGGTCCACAAGCGGCCGGTAGGCGGCGAGCACCCCGTCCCAGTCCACGCCCGACATGTCCGCCACCCAGAAGTCGCGGCGCATCCGGCGGCCCGCCTCGGCGTAGGCATGCCGCCACAGCGCGGCCGGGTCCGCCTCGAACCGGGCGCGCGACATGTCCACGGTGACCGAGTCCTCGGAGTCGTGATCCTCCTTGGTTTGCGACGGGACCACGCGCACGTCGTCGTCGTCGCCGATCACCAGTCGCGTTCCGTCGCCGCTGACGTCGAACCAGTCCAGCTCGTCCGCCAGCACGGTGACCTCCCGCTTGCGCAGGTCGAACCGCTCCAGCGAGGACCGCGGCGAGTCATCGTCAAGGTCCGCGCCGCTCTCGCCGAGCACGCCGGTGAGCGGGGCGCGCAGCCAGACCAGCCCGCCCTTGACCGCGGACAGGTAGTAGTACCTGGCCTCCTCGACGGGGACGCCCACCACCCGGTCGGCAAGGCCGTCGGCGTCGACGACGACC
>JASHTQ010000191.1 GCA_030040475.1 Streptosporangiaceae bacterium | reverse complement strand
ATCGAGTACTTCCGGCGGGAGTGGGGCGCGGCCGTCTGAGTCACAGGCGGACGATCATCTTGCCGGTGTTGGCGCCGCGGAGCAGGTTGATGAAGGCGTCAGGGGCGTGCTCCAGGCCGTCCACGACGGTCTCGGCGTGCAAGAGCTTGCCCTCACGAAGCCAGGCGCCGACCTCGGCGATCATGGCGGGCAGCCGGTCCTGGTGGTCGGTGATGATGAAACCGCGCAAGGTGAGCCGCTTCGTGATGACCAGCGAGATGGCGCTGGGTCCCGGCGTGAGCTCGGTGTCGTTGTAACGGGCTATCGCGCCGCACATGGCCACCCGGCCGTGGGTGTTGAGCATCCACAGGGCGGCGTCGAGATGGTCCTCGCCGACGTTGTCGAAGTAGACGTCGACGCCGCCGGGCGCCGCCGCACGCAACTGGTCGAGCACGGGCGCGGTCTTGTAGTTGAACGCGGCATCGAACCCGATCTCGGTCAGCCAGCGGACCTTGTCGTCGCTGCCCGCGCTGCCGATGACCCGGGAGGCGCCCTTCAGCTTGGCGATCTGGCCGGCCACGCTGCCCACCGCGCCGGCCGCGCCGGAGACGAAGACCGCGTCGCCCGGCTTGAACGCGGCGATGTCGAGCAGGCCGACGTACGCCGTCAGCGCCGGCATCCCGAGCACGCCCAGGTACGCGGACGGGGACAGGCCGTCGATCGGGACCAGCTTGCGCGCGTGCCCGGCGTCGAGCACCGCCTCGTCCCGCCAGCCGAGCATGTGCAGCACAAGGTCGCCGAGCGCGAAGTCCGGGGACCGGGTCTCGATGACCTCGCCGACCGCGCCGCCCTCCAGCGGCTTGCCCACACCGAACGGCGGGACGTAGGACTTCACGTCGTTCATCCGGCCGCGCATGTACGGGTCGACCGACATGCACAGGTTGCGGACCCGGATCTGGCCGTCGGCGAGGTCCCGGTGCGGCGTCTGCACCAGCGCGAAGTTGGCCGCCGTCGGCCACCCGTCGGGCCGCGAGGCTAGGACGATTTCACGTGGCACCTGGGCACCTCCACCTGGCCGGGCAATTGACTCAGGTCCCGACGCGTCCTACCGTACCGCCCAGTAGGCACGGCCGGAACGGCGTAGGGAATGGGGCCCGATGATCCGCAGCACCATGCAGGACTACCCGCTCACGATCGGCGCGATCATGCGGCACGGCGCCGCCGTGTACGGTGGCAGCGAGTGCGTGACGTGGACCGGTGCGGACGTCCGCCGCGCGTCGTATAGGCAGGTCGCGGCCAACGCGGGACGGCTGGCGGGCGCGCTGGCGCGGCTGGGCATCGGGGCCGGCGACCCGGTCGCGACCTTCTGCTGGAACAACACCGAACACCTCGAGGCATACTTCGGGGTGCCCGCGATGGGCGCGGTGCTGCACACGCTCAACATCCGGCTGCCGGGCGCCCAGGTGGCGAGGATCGCCAACCACGCCGGGGACCGGATCATCATCGTGGACAACACGCTCGTCCCGCTGCTGGCTGCCGTGCGCGACGAGCTGCCCGACGTCGAGGCGTTCATCGTCAACGGCCCGGGAGACGCGTCCGCGCTTGGCGACCGGGTGCTGCGGTACAACGAGCTGCTGGCCGGGGAGAGCCCGGACTTCGGCTGGCCGGAGCTGGACGAGCATTCGGCCGCGCTGATGTGCTACACCAGCGGGACCACCGGCGACCCGAAGGGCGTCGTCTACTCGCACCGATCTACCTACCTGCACGCGATGGCGACGATCGCGGCGCCGCTCGGCATCACCGAGGCGGACCGGGCACTTGCCATCGTGCCGATGTTCCACGCGAACGCGTGGGGCCTGCCGTTCGCGGCGTTCCTTTCCGGCGCGACGCTGCACATGCCGGGGCCGTTCCTGCAGCCCGAGCACCTGACCGCGTTCATCGCCGCAGAGCGGACGACGGTCACCGCGGGCGTGCCGACCATCTGGAACGCGATCCTGGACTACGGGCAGGCGCACGAGATAGACCTGTCCTCGCTGCGGCTTGGCAACTCGGGCGGCGCCGCCGCGCCCCGCGTCATGCTGGAGCGACTACAAGATCGTTACGGCCTGCGCATCATCCAGGGCTGGGGCATGACCGAGATGAGCCCGGTTGGCGGGCTGGCGCTGCCGCCCGCCGGAGTGCCCGAGGGGACACCCGAGGACCTGGACTGGCGGATGCGCGCGGGCCGGATCTTCCACGGAGTTGAGATGCGGCTCGTCGGCAAGAACGACGAGGTGCTGCCGTGGGACGGGGTCAGCGAGGGCGAGATCGAGGTCCGCGGCCCGTGGGTCACCGGGTCCTACCACCTGGACGCCGCCCCGGAGAAGTTCCACGACGGCTGGCTGCGCACCGGGGACGTGGGCACGATCGACGACCGCGGCTTCTTCACCATCACCGACCGGATCAAGGACGTGATCAAGTCAGGCGGCGAGTGGATCTCCTCGGTCGACCTGGAGAACCAGCTGATGGCGCACCCGGCCGTGCAGGAGGCCGCGGTGATCGGCATGCCCGACCAGCGGTGGGGCGAGCGCCCGCTGGCCAGCGTCGTGCTCCGGCCCGGCATGCAGGCCAAGCCCGAGGAGCTCGCGGACTTCCTCGCCCCGCGGGTGGCCCGCTGGCAGGTGCCGGAGAACTGGACGTTCGTGGCGGAGATCCCGAAGACCGCGGTCGGCAAGTTCGACAAGAAGGTCCTCCGCGCCCGCCTCGCCGACGGCGAACTGCGGGTTCACCGGCACATGCCGTGACCGATCTCACCAGTCGGCTAGTCTGCGGCGCGGAAGGCCACTCCGGCCGCGGGAAAGGTGTCCCGCAATGCGGTGAGCGCCGGTTCGGTTCCGCGGCCCCACATCTTCGTTAGGACATAGGTCTTGCCGTCCTCGGTGAACGGCGCGTCGGTGAAGTAGCGGCCTGGGTCGCTGACGCCGTGAGACAGCATCGATTGCTCAATCTGGCCGGGATCGGATAGTTCGCCGGGAATGACCCGCAGCCGGGATGGCGGGAGGACCTTGCTGATGTCCTCTAGGCGGATGCCCTTCCGGCTGAGTTGCTGGACCATGGCCAGCACCGCGCGGCGCTTGCGCAACGGCTCCCCTGCTTCGCCGTCCACGACGATCTGATAGGGGGTCCAGTCCGCACCACCCTCGAGCCGGGCCTTCTCCTGCTGCTGATCCTTTCTCCGGATCCGCACCTGGTAATCAATGGCCTGCGGCAGCGGGATGACCTGCTCGATGTCGAGATAGGTCCGCCCGGCAATTTCGTACGCCACAAGCCTGACGCAGCGGATGTCCATGCCGTCAAACCGGTTGAGCCACAGCACCGCGGTAGTGATCTCGCGAGAGAAATCACCCGACACAAGCATTATGCGGACGTCAGTGGAGATATCGGCTTCGTCGTCCGGCAGGAGCTCAAGAAAATCCCTGATCCCGCCGACCGCCGCCTCAGCGGTTAGCCCGCGCCGGGCGAGGTAATCTTCGTGCGCGGCTACCACCTGGTCAAACGTCATTGCGGACACCATCGCCGCGTACCGTATGGCTTGCAATTCCATATGGCCACCGGAGTCAGTCCGTTTCAGCTCGATGACCACAAGCCGACGCTGCTTATCGAGGGCGAGCAGGTCGATGCGGCGACGCGCGTCCTCCCAGTCCCCGTATTCCTCCGAGATCACCAGCAAGTCATCGCCCAGGACCCCTATGTGATCGCGCAAGACATGCTGAAGTCCCTCGCGTTCCCTGATTTCAAGGTGAGCGAAACTCGCGGGCCTGCATTCCACCAGGTCCTCGCGGGTCATCTCGAAAAGCGGCACGGACACCTCCTCCTGGCCGGGCCTAGCCGGTGAAGCCGTCGGCTCCGACCTTGACCTCGGCGACCTGCTGCTGCGCGATCAGCGGGCGGGGGTTGCCGTCCAGGTCGAGAACGGCGCTGGCCTCGGTGTACCAGGTCGGGATCACCGCATGTCCCCAGAAGTCGCGGCGCCTCGGGTCGCGTACCGACCACCGCAGCACGGGATGATCCGGATCGCCGGTGTAATAGTCGCTGGTGTAGACCTCGACCCGGTGCCCGTCCGGGTCGCGCAGGTAGACGTAGAACGCGTTGGACACCCCGTGCCGCCCGGGCCCGCGCTCGATCCGCGACTCCTCGCGCAGCGAGCCGAGTATGTCGCAGATTCGCAGCACCTGGTGCGACTCGTGGGCGAAGAACCCCAGGTGGTGCAGGCGCGGCCCGTCGCCGCCGGTGAACGCCACGTCGTGCACGGTCTGCTTGCGGAACATCCAGGCCGCGTACAGCGTGTCGCCGTCCTCGATGGTCTCCGACAGCCCGAACCCGAGCGACCGGTAGTACTCGTAGGCCGCGGGCACGTCGGGCACCACGATGTTGAAGTGGTCCAGCCGCGCGACCTCGGCGCCGCGCCGCAGGTCGTAGCGCTGCTGCAGGCGGTCGACGTAACGGGCGCCGGCGAAGTACTCGACGGTGAAGCCGAGCGGGTCCTCCGCAAGGACGGCCTCCCCGACGCCGGGCGTGGCCCCCGCGGGAACCCGCAGCGTGCGCCGGCCGAGCGCCGCGTAGAACGCCTCTGCCAGGTCCAGGTCCGCCGGTGTGCGGACGCGGTAGCCGAGGCGGGCGGCGGCGGGCACCGCGCCCTCGCGCAGGATCAGGTTGTGGTGCGTGAGCTCGTCGTACCCGCGCAGGTACAGCGTTCCGGAGGCCTCGCGGGTCACCACGAAGCCGAGCACGTCCACCCAGAACCGCCGCGACTGCGCGAGGTCGGTCACGACCAGCTCCGCGTAGGCGGCCCGGACGATATCGGGCGGCTTAGGCTCCATGTGTCACGCTCCGAACCGGGGCACGTGGGTGTCCCCCAGCGGGATGTGGACGATCCGCGATTCAGTGTAGAAGTCCAGGCTGTGCGGCCCGCCCTCGCGGCCGAGCCCGCTCGCCTTGACGCCGCCGAACGGCGTCCGCAGGTCCCGCACGTTGTGCGAGTTCAGCCAGGTCATGCCCGACTGCACCGCGTGCGCGACGCGGTGCGCGCGGGCCAGGTCCCTGGTCCAGATGTACGCGGCCAGCCCGTAGGACGTGGCGTTGGCCAGCGCGATCGCCGCGGCCTCGTCCTCGAACGGGGTGACGCACACCACCGGCCCGAAGATCTCCTCGCGGAAGATCCGCATCGACGGGGCCACGTCGGCGAACACCGTCGCGGCCAGGTAGTTGCCGACCGTGAGGCCGTCTGGCCGCCCGCCGCCGGCGACAAGCCGCGCGCCCTCCTCCTGGCCCGCCCGCACGTAGGACAGGACCCGCGCGTAGTGCTCGGGATGCACGAGCGCCCCGATCTCGGTCGTGGCGTCCGAGGGGTCGCCCACCCGGATCCGCTTGGCGCGGTCGGCGAGCCGCTGGACCAGGTCGTCGTAGACGGCCCGCTCGGCGAGGATCCTGGAGCCGGCCGTGCACCGCTCGCCGTTCAGCGAGAACACGCCGAACAGCGCGCTGTCGATCGCCTGGTCCAGGTCCGCGTCCGCGAAGATGACGCACGGCGACTTGCCGCCGAGTTCCATCGACAGGCCCTTGAGGTGCGGCGCGGCGGCCGCCATGATCGTCCGCCCGGTGCTCGTCTCGCCGGTGAACGAGATCCGCGGCACGCCGGGGTGCGCGACAAGCGCCGCGCCGGCGACCTCGCCGATCCCGTGCACCAGGTTGAACACGCCGTCCGGCAGCCCGGCCTCGGCCATGATCTCGGGCAGCAGGCTCGCCGACAGCGGCGTCCACTCGGCCGGTTTGAGTACCACCGGGCAGCCCGCGGCGAGCGCCGGCGCGAGCTTCCAGCTCTCCAGCATGAACGGCGTGTTCCACGGGGTGATCAGCCCGGCCACCCCGGCCGGCTGGCGGATCACGTAGCCGAACTGCTGGTCGCCGGCGCGGAACGCGTCCTCGTGCAGCGTCACCGCCATGTCGGCGAAGAACCTGAAGTTCTCCGCCGCCCGCGCCGCCTGGCCGCGGGCCTGCGTGACCGGAAGGCCGGTGTCGAACGTCTCCAGCGCGGCGATCCGCGCGGCGCGCGCCTCGATGCCGTCCGCGATCTTGTTCAGCACGGTGGCCCGGGCCCGACCGGCCAGCCCCGGCCATGGCCCCGCCTCGAACGCGCGCCGGGCGGCGGCGGCGGCGCGGTCCACGTCCGCCGGCCCGCCGGCCGCGACGGCGGCGTATGGTCGGTTGGTCACCGGGTCCGCGACCTCGAACGTCGCGCCGTCCGCGCTGGCGGCGGGCGCGCCGCCGATGAAGTGCTCGAGCACGGCGGGCAGGGCTTCCGGCGGGCTGAGCTTGTCGGCCGTTGTGCTCGTCACCGGCGGTGCTCCTTTTTTCTCTTCTTCCGAACGGGCCGTGGTTCTAGTTAAGCGGAGCGAGCTCGGTAACGGGTGGGTTGAGCACCGCGGCCCCCTCCCGCAGCAGGGACATGACCCGCTGCTTGGCCGGGTCGCTGAGCGGGGCGAGCGGCGGCCTGACGTGCGCCGAGTGCAGCAGGCCCGCCTGCTGCAGCACCCACTTGGCCGGGGCCGGATTGGTCTCGGTGAAGATCACGTCGACCAGCGGGTGCAGCGCGTAGTGCAGGTCCCTGGCCTCGTCCTGATCTCCGGCCTGCCACCTGTCGTACATCCGGGCGGTGGCCCACGGCGCGATGTTCGCCACCGCGCTGACGAATCCGGCCCCGCCGAGCGCGAGCAACGGCAGGCAGAGCAGCTCGATGCCGGACAACACCACGGTGTCCCTCCCGCACAGGTGCAGGACGCGGGAGAAGTGCTCGAAGTCCTTGGTCGTCTCCTTGACCCCGACGATGTTGGCGCGCTTCTTCCTGAGCCTGGCGACCGTCTCCGGCGCGATGTCCACGGCCGTGCGCGAGGGCACGTTGTAGATGAAGACCGGCAGGTCAGGGTGGGCTCTGGCGACCGTGTCGTACCACTGGAACAGGCCCTCCTGGGTGGGCCTGGCGTAGTACGGGGTGATCACCAGGACGGCATCCGCGCCGATCTCTTCCGCGTGCGCGGTGAGCTCGAGGGTCTCGTCCAGCTTGGCCGAGCCGGTGCCAGGCAGGAACGGCACCCGGTCATCGATCGCCTTCACGGCGGCATCCATGGCCGCCATCCGCTCCTGGACCGCCTGCGCGCTCGGCTCGCCCGTCGACCCGCCGAGCGAGATTCCGTGCGACCCCGACTCCAGCTGCCAGCGGATCAGCGCGCGCAGCCCGTCCAGGTCGAGCCCGCCGTCCGCGGCGAACGGCGTGACCACCGGCGCGATCGACCCCCTGATCGTGCTGGCGGGATCGGAGCGGTACCTCATTGCGCCGTCCCCTGCTCGGGGCTCGCCTCAGCAGTATCGCTTGTATCACCAGCACCGGTGACGTCGTTGCCGGGGTCCGACGGATCGCAACGATGTGAGCCTGTAGCGGTTATAACCGCCACGTCCTTACATCGTTGCGGTTGGGCTTGGTCGCCGGGGGGCGGGGTGGGTGACTCGTGGGACTCGTGTTGCTTGAGCCAGGCTTCGTAGGCGGGCCGCCAGCGCTCGGTGAGGGGGAACAGGCCGTCGATGGGCTCGCCGACCGCGACCTTGGCGGCGATGAACCGCTCCTGGCGTTCTTGTTCGCGCGCGTCGGCGAGCACCTCGGCGGCGAGCGGCGGCGGCAGCACGACCACGCCGTCGGCGTCGCCGACCAGGATGTCGCCGGGCTGGATCGTGACGCCCGCGCAGGCGACCGTGACGTCTGTTTCCCACGGGACGTGCCTGCGGCCCAGGACGGCAGGATGGACGGCCGCGTGATAGGCGGGAATCTCCAGCGCGGCCAGCGCCGCGCTGTCCCTGATCGCGCCGTCGGTGACGATCCCGGCCGCCCCGCGGACCTGGGTACGGAGCGCGAGGATGTCGCCGACCGTGCCCGCGGTCTGGTCGCCGCGCGCCTCGATGACCAGCACCTCCCCCGGCCTGATCTGCTCGATCGCGCGCTTCTGCGCGTTCATCCCGCCGCCATGGGCGGCGAACAGGTCCTCGCGCAGCGGGAGGTAACGCACCGTCCTGGCGAACCCGGCCATCCGCAGGTCCGGGCGGGTGGAGCGCAGCCCGTCCAGGGTGAGGCTGTTCAGCCCGCGGTTGCGCAACTGGGCTGCCAGTGTCGCGGTCGACACCTCACGCAGACCGTCGACGATGCCGGCCGGTGGTGGGGCCGCCGGTGGTGGGGCCGCCGGTGGTGGGGCCGTCGGAGCGCCCGGTGGGGTGGGGTGGACGACCTGTGGGGTCGCCTGGACCACTGGCGGGGTGGGGTGGGGTGTTGCGGCGGTGCGGGCGCTCCAGGCGCGCGCGCCGTAGGCGGCCTCGCGTTCTGTGTCGGTGACGCGGGGCATGGCGCCTAGCGGCTGCAGGACGTAGTCGGCCGCCACGACCGGGCTGCGCAGCCGACCCGACGACTGCTCCCCCGCGCTGACCTCGACCTCCACGACGTCGCCGGGGTTCACCACTGTCGAGCCGGTCGGCGTGCCGGTCAGGATCACGTCGCCGGGCTCCAGCGTGAGCAGGCGGGACAGGTCGGCCACGATGTCGCCGAAGCCGAACAGCATGTCACGCAGCGGCCAGGCGTCCTGGGCAAGTTCCCCGTTCACCCAGGCGCGCAGGCGCAGCGCGGCCAGGTCGACCGAACGCGCGTCGATGAGCCGCGGGCCAATCGGGGCGAAGCCGTCGGTCCCCTTGGACCGCACGTTGCCGCCCCGATCCGCGTAGCGCATGTCGTACAGGCCGAAGTCGTTCGCGGCCGTGATCCACGACACGTGATCCCACCCGTCCGCGGGGCTGACCCGCAGCGCGCGGCGCCCGATCACCAGCGCCACCTCGCCCTCGAACGCCAGCAGCTCGCACCCGGGCGGCCGCATGACCGGGTCGCCGCTCTCCGCCAGGGCCGAGGTCGGCTTGAGGAAATACGACGGCCAGGCAGGCATCGTGCCCCGCTCCGCCGCGCGGCTCCGGTAGCTGGCGTGCACCGCGACGATCTTGCCGGGCCTGGAAGGCAGGGCGGTCATGGTGCGCAGAATATCTGGCTGGCCCGCCCCTAACCAGGCTCGCCATGGGCGCGCCTGGCCACGAGCCGGTGCTGCCAGAGCCATGCGGCCGCGGCGAGCACGACGCCGGCGCGGAGGAAGACGTCGGCCAGGTTGAATGTCGGGCCGTAGAACGAGACGTGGATCCAGTCGACCACGGCGCCGTGCAGGAAGGACGGGGGGCGGAACACGCGGTCGGCGAGGTTGCCGGTCCCGCCGGCGGCGGCGAGGGCGGCGCCGGTCTTCTCCAGGATTCCGGTCGCGCGCCACGCCCAGATCACGAGCAGGACGATCAACGCCGCGCTGATCACGGCGACGAGCGGCTCGAGGGAGGCGCCGAGGCCGAAGGCGGCGCCGTGGTTGGTGACCAGTTGCAGCCGGAGCAGGCCGCCCGGAACGGTGATGCGGTGGCCGTCGCGGAGCGCAGACAGCGCCCACGCCTTCGTCGCCGCGTCTGCGGCCAGGCCCAGCAGCCCTGCTCCGGCGGCCAGCAGGCCGGCCCGGCGGGTCATGCCACCAGCCTGCCTGTCGGTCGTGCGGGAGGTGGAGGGCAGGCGGGTCCTGCCATCGGCGCGCCGGTCGGTCATGCAGCGGGTCATGCGACCAGCATGCCAGCCAGGTACGCGGGGCGCGGTGGCCGACCGGTCATGCCGGCGGCAGGGTGGCCGGCGATCAGGGCGGTGCCGATGCCGTGGTGGCGGGCGGGGCTGGCGACGAGGGTGCCCAGGACGAAGGCGTGGACGCCGCCGTCCCAGGCCACGTTGACGAAGCCGACGAGCCCGGGCGCTAGAGTCGGCGGTATGCGATATGCGACGATCCGGACCGAGTTTGGGACGACCGCGGCGCGGGTGGACGGGGACGTGCTGGTTCCGCTGGCGGCCGGGGACGTGGGCGAGATGCTGGCGGGCGGGGCCGAGGGGCTGGAGCTTGCGCGGGCCGGGGCACGCCCGGTTCCGATCGACGAGGCGGACTTCGCGCCGCTTGTGACACACCCCGGGAAGGTGATCTGCGTCGGACTGAACTACCGGACGCACATCCTGGAGACCGGGCGGGAGGCGCCGCAGTACCCGACGCTGTTCGCCAAGTTCGCCGACACGCTGCTCGGGCCGCGGGACGACCTGGTGATCCCGTCGGTCAGCGAGCGGGTCGACTGGGAGGTCGAGCTCGGCGTCGTCATCGGCACCCCGGTCTACCGGGCCTCGGCGGCGGAGGCCGAGGCTGCCATCGCCGGGTACACGGTGATCAACGACGTGTCGATGCGGGACTGGCAGCGGCGCACCACGCAGTTCCTGCAGGGCAAGATGTTCCAGCGCAGCACGCCGGTGGGACCGTACCTGGTCACCGCGGGCGAGATCGCGACCCCGCCGGACCTCGAGGTCAGGTGCGAGGTCGACGGCGTGGTCATGCAGCAGTCCCGGACCTCGGACCTGCTGTTCGGCGTGGCGGAAATCGTCGCTTACGCCAGCCAGGCGGTCACCCTGCGGCCCGGCGACCTGATCGCCACCGGCACCCCCGGCGGCGTCGGCGATGCCAGGAAGCCGCCCGTCTACCTGCAGCCGGGCAACGTCATGCGCACCTGGATCGAGGGGCTCGGCGAGTGCGTGAACCACTGCGTGGCGGAGAAGACCGGGTAAGAGGCACACGGGCGCCGGGGCAGGTACCACTGATCGTTCGGCTAAAAATAATTCCCCGGCCTGGGCGGTGGCGAGCTCGGTGACTACGTCCAGGTGGCCTAGGTGGCGGGCGTATTCCTGGAGCAGGTGGAACAGGATGCGTTCCAGGGTCGGGGGGTCGGCGCCGTCCCAGCGGGGGCCGGGCTGGCCTACCTCGTCCATGCGGTGGGACTCGATGATGGCGTTGGAGCGGGCGGCCTGGTCGCGGAGGTCGGTGAGCAGGCTGGCAGGGGTGTCGCCGGGGGCCAGGGACCAGCGGTCGTCGGTACGGTCGGCCCATGGGTCGGTCAGGTCCTGACCCTCGAAGCCCCACTCGAGCCAGCGGCGCTCGACATGGCGCAGGTGCTTGAGCAGCTCAAGCGGGGACCAGCCGGACGGAAGGCGGGTGCGGCCCAGCTCGGCGGCGGGCAGCGACTCGATCTTGTCGGCCAGGCGAGCCCGGAAGTAGTCGAGGTAGCGGAGGAAGACCTCGGCGTGCGAGCTTGCCGGGTCGGTGGGCTCAGGAAACGGCTGGGAAATGCTGCTCCTCCTCAGGCGGCGGACGGTGGCCCCATTATCCCGCCGAGACGGGCACGACCAGCCACAGGCCGCCGTTCAGGTTGATCTTGTTGCCGTTGTCCTGGCCCGGGGCGTTGTCGCCGATGTAGGTGTAGAGCGGATGGCCGTCGTAGGTGAGCTGGGTGGTGCCGCCGGTGCGCTTGATCGTGCCGATCTTGCCGGTGATGCCGGGACCCGCGGTGGGGGCTCCGGTCACCGGTGGCCAGTAGGCGGCGCAACTGCCGTAGCACGTCGACCTCGTCGGCGAGTCCGGGGCGAACGAGTACAGCGTGCGGCCGGCCGCGTCGGTGAGCACCATCTCGCCGCCGATGTCCCTGGCCTGCAGGGTCGCTTTGCCGTCGGCTACGGCGGCGGGCTGGGTCTTGGGACTGGCCACGTCGGCGGCGAGCAGGACCAGCGCGACGACGGACGCCGCCGCGATGGCCGGGATCGCGCGGCGGGCGGAGATAGAACGCGGCGGGCCCAGGCTGAGCGGGCCGGAGCCGATGGCCACCGCGAGCGCGGCGAAGATGGCCACGTCGATGATCCCGGCGACGATGCCTGCCGTGGTGCGCACCTCGGTGAAGCCGAACAGGCCGACGCGAAGCGACAGCAGGTAACCGCCGAGGGTCGCCAGGCCGAACAGCGCGCCGGCCGCGGCAGCCAGCGTGAACGCCGGGCCGACCAGGGCCTTCGGCCAGAGGCTGACCCCGGCTATCGCCACTGCCAGGGCGAACGCCGCGATCACCTGCAGCAGGAACAGCCAGCCGATGGTCGGTATCGTCCGGTAGCCGGTCAGGTACAGATCCAGGTGGATGGCGCCGGACGCCACCAGCAAGGCCGCCCCGGCGGTCCCAGATACAGACCGCCGGGGCAGTGACAATCCCCTCATGCTCCCCATACTTCTGAGTACGTGCTGGCCGGGCGGCGGGTTCACCGGTTACCGGATGGTTATTCTCCAGCGAAGGCGCGCTGCAGCACGGCGATGTCGAGCTTTGTCATCGCGAGCATGGCGACGCTCGAGTCCTCGAAGATTCCTGTGTAGAAGCTCGCGGCCTGTTCAGCCTGGGTGTCGAACCATAGGCACGTCACGCGCGGATTGCTGCTCATCGGGTTCCTCCCTGGTTTCTTGTGGGTCACGTCCGTGGTAACGGACCTCGGGGAGGGAACTCGTCGGCCGGGTTCGGCGGTCGATCCTGGCGAGCGCGGGCAGGGCCAGGATGCCGCAGATCAGCGTGGCCGCGCCGCCGACGACAAGGGACCAGCGGGCGCCGACGTCCTGGCCGATCCAGCCCACGATCGGGCCGCCGACCGGCGTCGAGCCGAGCCAGGCCAGCGCCCACAGCGCCATCACCCGCCCGCGCATGGTGGGCTTGGCGGCGAGCTGGAGGGTGGTCTTGGCCATCGAGTTGAACGTGATGCTGCCGTAGCCGACGAAGACCATCGCGACGAGCTCGAGGGTCAGGTTGGGCGCCGCCGACGCGGCCAGGATCGCGATGCCCCAGCCGATCGCGGCCAGGCACAGGGCGCGGGCGCGGGGACGCGACCGGGCGGCGGAGATCAGCCCGCCGACCACCGCGCCGACGCCCATCACCGAGGCCATCAGGCCGTACGCGGCGGCACCGGAGTGGAAGACCTTGGCGGCCATCAGCGGAAGCGTGACCTGGAACTCCCAGGCCAGCGTGCCGACGACGGCGATGAGCAGCAGCGGTATGAGCAGCTCCGGGGTCTGCCTGACGTAGCTGAGTCCCTGCCTGACCTGGCGCTTTTCCTTGGTAATACGCTTGGCGGGGAACAGCTCGCCGCGGCGCATGGCGGCCAGCGAGATCAGCACGGCGCCGAAGCTCACCGCGTTGAGTGCGAAGCAGAGGGCCAGGCCGAGGGCGGCGGCGATAACGCCGCCGAGGGCGGCGCCGAAGACCCGCGCCATGTTCACGGCGACGGAGTTGAGCGTGACCGCGTTCGGCAGGTCTCCGGCCGAGACCATCTCGGAGATGAAGCTCTGCCGCGCCGGGTTGTCGAAGACGTTGACGAAGCCGAGGGCGACGGCGAGGACGTAGACGATCGGCAGGTTGATCGTGTGCGTGCCGACCGTGACGGCGAACACCCCGGCGAGCAGGCCGGACAGCGTCTGGGTGACGTAGAGCACCCGCTGCTTGTCCATCCGGTCAGCGAACACGCCGCCGAGCGGTCCGAACAGGAACATCGGCAGGAACCTGGCCGCGGTGGTGAGGCCGAGCTGGGTTCCGCTGTGGGTGAGGTCCAGCACCACGAACGACTGGGCGACCGTCTGCATCCAGGTGCCGGCCACCGAGACCAGCTGGCCGAAGAAGAACAACCGGTAGTTGCGCTGGTGCAGCGAGGAGACCATCTGACGGGCGGGCACGAACTCCCTAACGATGCGCTTGGCGTCATTATTTCTTAGCTCTGCTAAGGATTTTACCACGGGCGCCAAGGTGGGCCGCGCGGGCTAGCCGATGGTGATGGCGTCCAGGCGCTCCTTCAGGAAGGCGGCGGAGACGACCGGGGCGTAGTCGTTGGGCCTGCCGATGGGGGGCTGGAGGGACTCGATCACTGCGTCGTGGTCGGCCTCGTAGAAGTAGACGAGCGAGACCAGGTCCTCGTCTGGAGCCTCGGCCTGGGGCGGCAGGACGCGGTGCCGGTTGGACTTCCAGCGGGCGCCGCTCCAGCGGGCGAGCAGGTCGCCGGTGTTGATCGTGAACGCGCCCGGCTGGTAGGGGGCGTCCTCCCAGCCGTCCTGCTCGGCCCAGATCTGCAGGCCGCCGCGGCCCGGCTCGCGGTCGAGGATCGTAACGGTGCCGAAGTCGGTGTGCGGGCCGATGCGGAACTGGCCGGGTTCTGGCCGGCCGGCGATGGCCATCGGCGGGTACCAGTTGATGTTCATCGTGTGGGTGGCGTGCCCGGTGTGCCGGGTGAAGAAGTCGGCTTCCAGGCCGAGCGCGGCGGCGCACAGGACGAGAAGGTCGTCCGCGAGGGCGCGCATCTGCCGGAGGTAGGCGACGACGGCCGGCTGGAGGCCCGGTACCTCGGCCGGGTACACGTTGGGCTGGAACCAGTAGCCGTCGACCTCTGGGTCGCCGGTCTGCTCGTCGGCGCCGACCGCGAAGGATTCCTTGAGGTCCGGCGGGGTCTGCGTGCCCTCGGCGTAGCCGTTCGCCTCGACGCCGGGCGGCAGCCAGCCTCGGCCGGCGACGGTGACGGCGTAGCGTCGCTTGGTCTGGACGGGCAGCGCGAAGAAGGCTCTTGCCTGGGTCCGGACCTGGGCGCGCAGGTCGTCTGGCACGCCGTGGCCGGTGAGCAGGAAGAAGCCGACGCTGCGCAGCGCGGCGTCGACCTCGGCGGCGACGGCGGCGCGGGCCTGCTCGTCGCCGGTACGCCAGGGGGTGAGGTCGATCACCGGGACTGACGATGGCATGATCTGGCCTCCTGCGATTTTCGCGGCCTTGTCCTTGGTTCAAGGCTAACGGCGGCATGCGTGAGTACGCTGCTTGTGCGGCCGACGGCATGATTCGGGAGGACATTCGATGGCTGATGCCGACGACGTGCGCCGCCTCGCGCTTGGCCTGCCGCATGTGGAGGAGATCGACAGCGACGGCTTCGACTTCCGGGTCGGCGGGAAGGGGTTCGTCTGGTCCTACCCAGAGCGCAGGCCGGGCCAGCCGAGAGTCATCAGGACCGACATCGCGGTGCTGTACGTCGGCGACGAGGCGGAGAAGCAGGCGCTGCTGCTCGGCGAGCCCGCGGTGTTCTTCACCACACACGGGTACGACGGCTGGCCGCTCGTGATGCTGCGGCTGGCGGAGATCGACGGGGAGCGGCTGGCGGAGCTGGTGACCGATGCATGGCGGATGCGCGCGCCGGAGGCGCTGGCGGCCGATCTCGATTGCGGCTAGGGGGTTAGCCCGGCTTGCGGCTGCTCGGGTTACTGTAGCCAGGTGACGGACACAGATGTCATGGTCGAGCGGATCCTGACCAGGTACGACACCATTACGGTGGTCGGCGCGAGCCGGGCGGCTTTCAAGGCCGCGCATTCGGTGCCCGCGCACATGCAGCGGCACGGCTGGCGAATCATCCCGGTCAACCCGTACGCCGACGAGATCCTCGGCGAGCGGGCCTACCGGACGCTCGCCGAGGTGCCTGCGCAGGTGGGGCTGGTCGACGTGTTCCGGCCATCGGAGCGGGCGGCGGACATCGCGCGGCAGGCCGTGGCGGCCGGGGCCACCGCGCTGTGGCTGCAGCTCGGCATCGCGTCGGCGGAGGCGCGGACCATCGCGGAGGACGCGGGACTGCTGTACGTGGAAGACCGCTGCCTGGTCATCGAGCAGCGACGGCTCGGGCTGGATGCACCTGCCCGCTGAGGATCCGCTAGGGAGACGCGCTATGGGGCCCGAGGAATTCCGGGCGGCCGGGCATGAGCTGATCGACTGGATCGCGGACTACCGCGCCAGGATCCCGGAGCTGCCTGTCCTGGCACAGGTGGTACCCGGCGAGGTGGCGGGGAAGCTGGCTCAGCAGGCACCGGAGGAGGGCGAGCCGTTCGGCCGGGTGCTTTCTGACCTCTCCGAGGTCGTCGTGCCCGGCATAACCCAGGTCCAGCACCCGCGCTATTTCGGCTGGTTCCCGTCCAATGCGTCGCTCGCCTCCGTGCTCGGCGACCTGGCCTCCTCCGGGCTCGGGGCGCTTGGCATCACGTGGCAGTCCGCCCCCGCACTGACCGAGGTCGAGGAGGTCGTGGTCGAGTGGCTGCGCGAGCTGACCGCGCTGCCGGACTCGTGGAAGGGCGTCATCCAGGACACCGCGTCCAGCGCGTGCCTCGTCGCCCTGCTGGCGGCGCGGGAGCGGGCGACCGATTTCTCAGAGACACGCGGCGGGCTGCAGGCCGAGAGCGCGCCGCTGACCGTCTACACCACGCGGCACGCGCACTCCTCGGTCCTCAAGGCGGTGTCCCTGGCCGGCTACGGGCAGGACAACCTCCGGTTCGTCGAGGTGGACCCGGTCACGTACGCGATGCGCGCCGACTGCCTGGCCGCGGTCCTGGCGGCAGACGCGGCGGCCGGGCTGCGGCCCGCCGCGGTCGTGGTCAACGTGGGCACCACAGGTACCACGGCCGTCGATCCGCTCGCGGCCATCGTCCCGCTGGCCCGCCAGCACGGGATGTGGGTGCACGTCGATGCCGCCATGGCGGGCTCGGCGCTGCTGCTGCCGGAGATGCGCTGGCTGGTCGACGGCGTCGAGGGCGCGGACTCGCTGTCCTGGAACCCGCACAAGTGGCTCGGCACCATCCTGGACTGCTCGCTGCTGTACGTCGCCGACCCGGCGCACCTGATCAGGGTCATGTCGACCAACCCTTCCTACCTGCGCTCGGCCGTCGACGGCGAGGTGACCCAGTACAAGGACTGGGGCATCCCGCTCGGCCGCCGGTTCCGCGCGCTCAAGCTGTGGTTTCACCTCAGGCTGGACGGGGTGGAGGCGATCCGGGCCAGGCTGCGGCGGGACCTGGAGAACGCCCGCTGGCTCGCCGAGCAGGTCTCGTCGACGCCGGGGTGGCGGCTGCTCGCCCCGGTGGTGCTGCAGACCGTGGTGCTCCGGCACGAGCCGTCCGGGGTCGTCTCCCCGGACGGCGCGGTTCTGGACGCGGACGCGCTCGATGCGCACACGCTGCGCTGGGCGGATTCGGTCAATGCGTCGGGCGCGGCGCTTGTCACGCCGTCGCTGCTGGACGGGACGTGGTCGGTGCGGGTCTCGATCGGGGCGGAGCGCACCGAGCGCCGCGACGTCGTGGAACTCTGGCGCCTGCTGAGGGAGGCCGCCGAGACACCAGCGGTCCCGGCGGCCTAGGAGCGTGTGAGCGGGTCGTCAGCCGTTGCCTGACACGGTGGTCCTGGGCCCGCCGCTGGACCCGGAACTTGATCCGGAGTCGCCGATTCCCGCGGGCTGGGCTGGCAGGCTGACGCAGCTCGGCGCGGGAGGCGTGGTCAGCCTCGCGGCCCCCAGCGAGTAGCGCCCGGTCGCCGTGGTGGTCGTCTCGACGGCCACCACGAGGATGTCGCCGGCCGGGATGCCCTTCGCGTTGACCGTTACGGAGCCGCCGCCCGTCACCGACACGCCGGTCTGGACGGAGATGTGCCCGCTCGGGGCCACGACGGGCGCCGGCAGCGAGCTCATGGCCGGGCAGCCGGGCTCGACCGGGACCACCACCACCTGGTCGTCGCCGACCTGATGCAGCTTGGTGTTGATTCCGGCGATCCCGGAGACCCGGTAGACATCGAGCGTCACCGTGCCGTTGGAGTGCGTCGTCAGAGCGTAAGCCGGCGTACCGCCGCCGCTGGCCAGGAGGCCGCCGACGGTGGCCGCGACGGCGACGAAGCCGGTGCCTGCGGCCAGCAGCGTCCGGCGCGACGCGATGCGCCGCCTCGGCGCCGGCGGCCTGGTGTCCGCCAGCGTCGATCCGTGCTCCCGGACTAGATCGTCGAACAGCTGGTCGGTGAACTTAGTCATTGGCTTTGCCCCTGATCTGGTAGGTGGGTGTGGTGCTTTCCGCGGCATGCCTGCGCAGGTGCGCGCGCGTGCGCATCAGCCGCATCCGGACCGCGCCGGGAGTGAGCCCGAGCGCGGCGGCCGCCTCCTTTGGCTGGAATCCGGCGATGTCGACAAGTTCGATGACCGCGCGGTCCCGTTCGGGAAGCGCGGCCAGTCCGGCGAGCAGGTCCCGGCCGGCTCGCTCGGCGTCGATCCGGTCGAGCAGCTCCTCGACCTGGTCCGGTTCCAAGTCGCGCCGACCGGACAGCCGCTGCAGCTTGTGCTGCTGCTGGCCGTAGGCCTCGCAGTACGAGGCGTAGATCCGCCGGGCGATCCCGAACATCCAGGCCCGTGCGGTGCCCTTGCGAGGGTCGAAGGCCCCGAAGGACGTGATCGCCGCGACGAAGGTGTCCGCGGTGAGGTCGGCTACCACGTGCGGATCACCGCTACGCCGGGCGAAGTACGCCATCACCGCCTCGACGTTCGCCCGGTAGAGCCGCTCGAACTCGGCAATCGTGCCCTCACCAGCGGCCGGATCCCTGGTGGCGGCCCCCGGACCGGCTGCTGCTGTTTTCTCGGTCACGTATCTAGTTGCCGTTCAGCCGTCGCAGCGTCACGTACCCAGCCCCGGTGCCAGATCTGAGATGGCCGGGCACCGATGAGTTCACCCGGCCGCTGCCGTTATACCCGCAAAGGGCATGAAGGCGATGCGTACGAGCGGGAGTGATCGTTGTGGCTGGGAACAGGGCGGATGCGCTGGCGCGCCTCGACGTGTTCATCGGTGACTGGGTTCTTGAGGCCAGCTTCCCCGGCGACTGGGCGGCGGGGTCCAGCGCTGCCGCGGGCGGTTCGACGGTGCGGAGCCGGTTCGAGTGGACCCTGGACGGGCAGTTTCTGCTGCAGCGCACCGAGGTCCGGATCCCCGAGGCGCCCGACAGCCTGACGATCGTCGCCGTCGACCCGCAGACCGGCGCGTACAAGCAGCATTACTACGACTCCCGCGGCGTCGTGCGGCTGTATTCGATGAGCCTCTTCGACGGGGTATGGACGCTGACGCGGGAGTCGCCCGACTTCACGGCACTGGATTTCCGGCAGCGCTTCACCGGCACGTTCAGCGACGACGGGAACGTCATCAGCGGCGCCTGGGAGAAAGACGTCCGGGGTTCCGGCTGGGAGCACGACTTTGCCCTCATTTACCGCAGGGCCGGCTGAGATCAGCGCCGGGCGGCCGGTCAGGCGTGCGGCAGGTCGACCTCGGAAGCTCAAGCAGGCCGAGGTCGCCCGCAACGAGCGGTCGGATGAAGACAGCCTGCGCCACAGCGACACTCTAGTCGGCTGCACAAGGTGCAGATGACCCGAAACGCGAGTGCCGGACAATTTACTGAGAATCGCGACGAACACTTCTAGGTAGCGGAATTCAGTTGGCCGATTGTCGCCTATTTAG
>JASHTQ010000190.1 GCA_030040475.1 Streptosporangiaceae bacterium | reverse complement strand
TCGTAAGTTACTTGCTGCTGGAGGGTCACAGACGGGATTCCCGGCGAAGTCCTCCAAAGAAAACCTTCGGAGGTGAGGCAAGGATGTACATGACAACTTTTGACCCGTTCGCCCGGGACTTCCAGCGGCTGGCTCGGCGTTCGTTCGGCCAGGCGACCCTGATCCCGCTGGACGGCGTGCGCCGTGACGGCGACGTGGTGCTCCGGTTCGACGTGCCCGGCATCGACCCTTCCTCGATCGACGTGACCGTCGACCGCGGTGTCCTGTCGGTGAGCGTGAAGCGGCAGGAGGAGCGCACCGAGAACGACACGTTCTTCGTGCGGGAGCGCACGATGGGCACTTTCACCCGGCGCCTGCGTCTGTCCGAGAACCTGAACGCGGACGCGATCGAGGCCGCCTACAACAACGGCGTTCTCGAGGTCACGATCCCGGTGACCGAGCAGGCGAAGCCGCGCAAGGTGGAGATCCGCCAGGGCCAGGCCGACGACAAGCAGGAGCTTGCCGCCTGACCTAGCTGATCACCGCAACAGACGAGCGGCCGGCGGGCGCACTGGCGCCCCGCCGGCCGCTTACCATCTGGGCAAGTAAGACAGGTAAGAACCGCCATGAGACACCCGGGGGAGGGAACGTCATGGATCCATTCGAAGACGAGCACGCGCCGCTGTTCACCGTCGGCCAGGTTGCCGAGATGCTCGCGGTCAAGCAGGCGTTCCTGCGCCGCGTCGACGAGCTCAGGGTGGTATCGCCGCAGCGGTCGGCGGGCAACCAGCGCCGCTACACCCGGTACGAGATCCGGGTCATCAAGCAGGTGGTGACGATGACGGACGAGGGCATGACGCTGCCCGCGATCCGCCGCATCATCGACCTCGAGCAGCAGCTCGCCGAGGCCATCAGCCAGCTCGCGGAGACCATCAGCCAGCTCGCGGAGACCACAAGCCGGCTAGCCGAGATCACCAGGCACCGCGACGAACTGGCCCGTCACCTGGCCGACGCGCACCGCGGCCTGCGGCAGTCGCAGAACCCGCAGGACGATCCCCCGCAGCAGGCGTAACCGCCCGGGGTCGGCCTCCGCGAGCTGCTCGAGGACCGGCAGCGCGGCCGCGAGCGCGTCCCGCTGCCCGGGCGTGAGCAGCCGCAGGCTCGCGGTCAGCATCAGCGTGCCCTCGATCCGGATCCGCTCGAGCGCTTCCTGGCCGTGCGGCGTGATCGACAGCGTGCTCGCCCGCGCGTCGCTCGGATCGGCGCACCGGCGCACGTAGCCGCTGTCCTCGAGCGCGGTCACCAGCCGGGTGAGCGTGGAAGGGGCGATGCCCTCGGCCGCCGCCAGGTCGCCGAGGCGGATCGGCCCCGCCTTCCCGATGGTGGCAAGCGCCGCGAGCTGTGTCGGCGTCAGGCCGGCCAGCTCGTGGCGGCGCAGCCGCCGGGCCAGCCGGGCCAGCGCGACCCGCAGCCTGGTGACGTCGACCACCGTGTCGACGTAATCCGTACTCACCTTCCCAGCGTACGCGCTGCGCGCCGGGGTCCAGCAGCATCCGCGCGTGGGGGGTCGGTCAGAATACGCTGGGAGTCAGCAGAAGGGGGCGGCCGGACAAGCCAGGCAAAGGGGGCGGTCGGCATGAGCATGGCACCAAGCGTGTCCTACTCCATCACCGTGCGGCTCGAGGTGTCCTCCCGCGGCCGCGCGGTGAGCGAGATCACCAGGGCGGTGGAGGCCACCGGCGGCGTGGTGACCGCGCTTGACGTGACCCCGGGCCGCGGCGACAAGCTGCGGATCGACGTGACCTGCGCCGCCAGGGACAGCGAGCACGCCGAGGCGATCGTGGCCGCGCTCGCCGCCATCGACGGCGTGTCCGTGCACAAGGTCAGCGACCGGACGTTCCTGCTGCACCTGGGCGGGAAGATCGAGATGCGGTCGAAGGTGCCGCTGCGCAACCGCGACGACCTGTCGATGGCCTACACCCCGGGGGTCGGCAGGGTCGCGCTGGCGATCGCGGCGAACCCGGACGACGCGCGGCGGCTGACGATCAAGCGGAACTCCGTCGCCGTGGTCACCGACGGGTCGGCGGTGCTTGGCCTCGGCAACATCGGGCCGTACGCCGCGATGCCGGTGATGGAGGGCAAGGCCGCGCTGTTCAAGCGGTTCGCCGGCATCGACGCCTGGCCGATCTGCCTGGACAGCCAGGACACCGACGAGATCGTCCGGACGGTGCAGGTCATCGCGCCCGGCTTCGGCGGCATCAACCTGGAGGACATCAGCGCCCCGCGCTGCTTCGAGGTGGAACGCCGGCTAAGGGAGATGCTCGACATCCCGGTCTTCCACGACGACCAGCACGGCACGGCGATCGTGGTGATGGCCGCGCTGACCAACGCGCTGCGCGTGGTGGGCAAGAAGCTCCCCGAGGTCCGCGTGGCCATGGCGGGCGCCGGCGCCGCGGGCACCGCGGTGCTCAGGCTGATGCTCGGCGCCGGCGCGACCGACGTGGTGGTCTGCGACGACAAGGGCGCGGTGCACGACAACCGGCC
>JASHTQ010000189.1 GCA_030040475.1 Streptosporangiaceae bacterium | reverse complement strand
CCCCCTTCGGCGGGGGCGACGGCCGTGAGCCAGTCGCAGGCACCCCGGACCAGGGCCTCGTCCCACGCGTCGGCCTGGTCCATGATGCGCAGCGCCATCTCGACGGCGGCGGGCTGGCTGCCCGGCGCGCGCCAGTCCGGTTCCAGGCCGTTGCCGAAGCCGCCGTCGTCGTTGCGGTAGGCAGCCACCGCGTGCCTGACCGCCGCGGCAGAGCCGTCGCCGGCTGGCGCGGCCGGGTCGTCGCCGAACATCCGCTGGAACCTGCGCCGGTCTGCCACCCTCGCGTTGGCGGCGATGAAGACGGCGGCCTTGCCGAAGTCTGGAGCGTTCATCGGTCCATGACAGCACGCCCTGGCTGCCCGCGTATTGAACGAAACGGCCATCGTCGTGGCATGCTGGCAGCGTGGGGTCAGCGGTACGCGACGCCGTAGGCGAGGCCGCGGGGCCGTCGGCGCGCGGGGTAGCGGAGCTGCAGCCCGGCTACCGCGAATGGCCGGCGCCTGCCGCGCTGCGGCATGCCGTCTCGTGCCTGTGGGCGCAGGTCACCACGGATGCGGGCGACCGCGAGGGCGTTGTGCTCCCGGATGCGTGCAGCGACCTGATCTGGGAGCAGGGCAAGGGCGCCTACGTGGCCGGACCGGACACCGGCCCGGTACCGACCAGGATGCCGGCGGGCAGCCTCATGCTCGGCGTCCGCTTCCGGCCCTCGGCGGGTGGCCCGGTGCTCGGCGTCCCGCTGAGCAAGCTGCGTGACCAGCGCGTCGACCTTGCCGACCTACGGCCGGGTGACGCAACGCGGCTGGCGGGAACGCTCGACGCCGGCACGGCCATGGCCCGTGTCCTCGACGTCGCCGGTACCCTCGTCGCCGACGCCAGCCGGGACCCGGCGGCGAGCCACGCCGCGCGGCTGCTGCGCGACCCGCGGGTGAAGGTCGAGGACGTCGCCGCGGAGATCGGGCTCAGCCTGCGGCAGCTGCGCCGCCGCTGCGATGCCACCGTCGGCTACGGCCCGAAGACCCTGCAACGGATACTGCGCTTCCGCCGGTTCGTGGACCGCATCGACGCCCGTGCCGCGGATGGCCTCACGCCGGACCTGGCGGCCATCGCGGCGGAGGCCGGCTACGCCGACCAGGCCCACCTCACCCGGGAGTGCCGCCAGCTAGCAGGCATGACGCCGGCCGCCCTGGCCAGGCAGCGGGCGCCGCACTGAAGCGGGATCATCATGTCCGCTGTGCCGGAAATCCGGCTAGCGTTAACGGCCGCAGAAGGTCATCCTGGTAATGACGGGAAACCGAGATCGTTTTGTGACCAAAAAGCTGGTATTCCAAGAGCGGAGAGACATGTCAATCGATATGGAGGCTCAGCGGTGGTCCTGAGCCGTTCCTGACGAGGCGATGGGGGTACAGGCGGTGACCCTACCGGAAGCATGCGGCCATGACATAAGGCCGGGACTGCAGTTCTGCACGGTATGCGGACGCCCCGCGGCCGAACATGTCGATTCTACGGCCCAACCCCAAGCGCCGCAACCCGCTTCTTTCGCTCCTACTATCGGATCAAGCTCATACGTTCCGGCGACAGGGGACCCGAATCCGTCCGGACCCACTGGCCCCGACCCGGTGGCGCCGCCTCAGGACTCCGGCCAGCCCTGGTGGCGCTACGACAATCCGGAGCAGCCCGCCGGGGGCAATTACCAGGGTCCTCCTCCTGCTTATCCCGGGTCTTACCAGGCGCCTCCCGGCCTCGGGTCTTACCAGGCACCGTCTGGCCCCGGGCACTACCAGGTCCCGCCCGGCCCCACCCTCCCCGGGCCGACGCCGACGCGGCCGTCGGGTTCCCGCAAGCCGCTGATCTACGGGCTCGTCGCCGGCCTGGCGGCCGCCGTGGTCGCGGCCGCGGTCCTCGTCTTGACCCACAAGCCCACGCCGACCCCGCCGGCCAGCCCCGGCCACTCGACAACGGCGCCGCCCACGACGACTCCGCCCACCACGCAGTCGCCTACGGTCTCCGCCGAGGAGCAGGCCGCGGATAACCTTTCCAACCTCCTCACCCAGAGCGTCACGGATCGCAGTTCCATCGTGGCGGCGGTCGCCGACGCCCAGAGCTGCGGGCCGAACCTGAACCAGGATCCGCAGATCCTCGAGAATGCCGCGACGTCGCGCCAGAACCTGCTGAACGAGCTCGCGAACCTCTCCGGCGCCTCCAACTTGCCGGCCAACCTGATTACCAACCTGAGGGGCGCCTGGCAGAGCTCCATGGCGGCGGATAAGGCATACGCCCAGTATGCCCAGGACCAGATCTCGAACGGCTGCGTCAAGAACGACACGTCCGACCCCAATTACCAGGCCGCCATCGGCCCCGACGGCCAGGCCACCACTTACAAGCAGGCCTTCGTCGGCATCTGGAACCCGATAGCCATGCAGTACGGGCTGCCCACCTATCAGTGGAGCGAACTGTGAGCAGCGGGTAACCCGCTCAGCCCAGGCCGCTCCAGACCATCGCGGCAAGCTGGTCGATGGTGTCGATGCCGTACTGCTCGCTCGGGTTGCCGGTGCTGAGCACGGCCATCAGGTAGTTCCTGCCCTGGCCCGAGATCCATCCCACGCTGTTGATCTGCCAGTCGGTGTCCGCACTGTCCAGCGGCAGCCAGCCGTTCTTGAGCGCCACCGTGACCTGGGCAGGAACGCCGCCTGAGACGCCCCATCGCTGGGACTCCGTCACGTTCTCCATCAGCGACAGGGCATAGTCGCGTTCGGCCTTGGTCAGCGGACCCGGCGCGATCAGCGCCTTGAGCAGGGTGAGCTGGTCGGTGGGAACTGTGGTGCTGAGTCCCCAGCCCGGCCAGGGGAAGTTGGGGCAGTTCACGCACGGCGACGGCGAGGTGTCAGTCAGCTTCGCCGTGTCGTTGAACGCGCGGATCCCGGCCGCGCCGCCGACCTCATCCCACAGGCTCGTCGCGGAGTCGTTGTCGCTGTCCTCGATCATCGACTCCGCCAGCGACTGGTCGCTGGCCGATAGCCCGCTGGCGCCCCGCTGGGCCAGCAGCGTCTCAAGCACGTCGAGCTTGACCACGCTTGCCTCGTCCTGCGGCTTGCCCTGCCCGAGGCTCCAGGTCTGGCCGGTGCTGACGTCGTAGACGGCGGCGAGGACGGTGCCGCTCCGGGTGGACAGGTAGGACGCCGCCGTCGCCCCGAGCGGATCGGAGTGCGGGCCGGCTTGCGCCGACGGCCGCGCCGATACGGTCGCCGACGGAGCTGGAGAAGGAGTCGACGCGGTCTCTGTGGTCGGATCGGCCGAGGCGGTGGACAGGGCCGCGCCAGGTACGTATGCGGGGTGCCCCCGGACCACCAGGCTCACCACGATGCCCACGACGAGGCAGACGCCAAGAATGCCCACCACCGTCCAGGTGCGCCTGGGGGGTCCATACCTCCTGGAACCCCTGGCGAATCTCGCCGAGTGTCTTCCGCTCACCTCG
>JASHTQ010000188.1 GCA_030040475.1 Streptosporangiaceae bacterium | reverse complement strand
AGGGCGAGCCCCTGTGCTCCTGGGCGAGTTCTGCGGCTGGGTGGCTCGAGGCTCATCTAAGAAGGCCGTCCCCAGGGCCGGTACGGCCCGTGGGTACTCCAGCCATACATGTGCGCTTGAAATCCTTAAATGGCAGGTCAGGGCCGGAATCTGGGTGAGGACGGTCCGCCTGACCGCTCCTGCGGACCCCATCCGTGGCTTTTCCCGTCCCCGTCCGTGGGCTGGTCCGCGCCTGTCCGTGGACCGCACGGACCCCGGAACCAGGAGCGCGCGGACGCATAGCGGACGGCGGCGGCCCGCGAACGCGCCTCGGACGGCGTATGCGCTGGTCAGCGCGGGGTGACTCGGGCAGGAGGAGCGGTCTGTAAAACCGTCGGCTCAGCCTACGTTGGTTCGAACCCAACACCTGCCACACCTGTGATGTCTCAAGACATCGAGGACACCGCGAACCCGCGTAAGGGTCGCGGTGTTTTCTTCTGCCAGCCGGATGGCTTGCCGGTGGGCTGGTAGTTCCTGGCCGGGTCGGGGATGAGCTCGCGGATGAGTTCGCCGGTGCCGGCGTTGATGACGCGGATGTTGAGGTCCTGGACCAGGAGCAGGACGCGGGTGCCGGCGTGGGCCCGGCCGATTCCGATGTGGTGGAGCTTTCCGTTGTGGCGCAGGGTAACGAGCCCGGTGGCGTCGACGCGGTCGGTGCGGACGCGGTCGTGGGTGCCGGCGGCACGGTCGCCGGGGACGGCCTCGGGGCGGGCGGTGCAGGCGGTGGCCGGGGTCGTGCGGCCGGGGAGTGAGCGGTGCGGGCGGCGGGTGTTGTAGATGCCGGCGAGGGTGCCGGGCAGGGCCTGGAGTTCGGCGAGGGCGGCGGGCTGGCGGGGCTGGGCGCGGAGCCAGTTCTTCATCGTCTGCCGGAACCGCTCGGCTTTCCCCTGGGTCTGGGGGTGGTCCGGCTTGCCGTTTTCCTGCTTGACGCCGGGGCGGCGCAGTTCGTGCTCCAGGGCGTTGCGGCCGCCCCGGCCGCCGGACAGGCGGGTCGTGAAGACCATGCCGTTGCCGGTCAGGGTGGAGGCCGGCACGCCGTGCTGCCCGCACGCCGGGCGGAAGGCCGGCAAGACGGCGGGCCCGGTGACCCGGTGGTGCGCGGTCAGCGAGAGCGCGCAGCGGGAGTGGCCGTCGAGCCAGGTCAGGATCTCGGCGCCGGTGCCGCCGGCGAGCGGGTAGCGGGTGAAGCCGGACTGCCGGCACTCGTCCGGCATATCCGCCTCGAACCGGATGCAGGACGACTTCGGCCGCGTGGACGGGTCCGGGGTGACCAGTCCGGCCCGGGCCAGGTAGCGGCTGACCGTCGCCGGGGAGACCTTGACCTGGCGGCGGTGCCCCGGGTGCCAGGCGATGGTCTGCGGCCCGGCGTCCAGGCCCTGGCCGGCCAGGTCCTTACGCAGCCGCACGATCAGGCCGGCCGCGTCGTCGCTGATCGCCGCCGGGGAGGTCTCCGGCCGCCGGGACCGCGGCTCGAACGCCGCCTCGCCCCCGGCCTCGTAGCGGGCCAGCAGCGTGCAGATCCACGACCGGGCGACCCCGTAGGACTTCGCGACCTCGCTGACCGGGCGCTTCTCAACGGTGACAGCGGTGATGACAAGCCGGGCCTTCGACATTCCCGCAGCGTCTGGCCAGCCACATCAGCACTGGGGGAGGCTCGCCGCACCAGATGTCCTGTATGTCCTGAGACACCCTGTCCCCGATGTCCTGAACCTAGACACACCACCTGCCACCACCTGCGAAAACGGCCCCCTGGCTGCGGATTCTCGCGCTGGCGGGCTATTTTTCTCTGTCCCGCCGTGTGTCACCTTGTAGCGCTGTAGACCGTCATGTTGGGCTGTCCACGGACATATAGCGGACGGACCTGGGCGCCAGGGACGCGGCAGCACTCGCCCGCAGCGGCCTGGCCGTGGCGGCCCGCCGCCAGGGCCACTACCCGCGAGCCCGCGAACTGCACCGGCAGGCCCTGGCCTTCTACCGGGAAGCGGCACGGACAGCTGAGCTAGCCTACTCGCTGACGTCGTTGGGATACGTTGAGGAGCTCTCGGGAGACCTGGATGCGGCGGAAGCGTGCCACCAGGAGAGCCTGCGGCTAGCCCGGGACCTGCCCGATGCGGCCCCTGCTGCTCTCGCGCTTGAGGGGCTGGCCCGCGTGGCCGCCGCCCGGCGGCAGCCACGCAGGACCGCCGTCCTCCTGGGGGCCGCGACGTCACTCCGCGGGCGCACTGGGACGCCTCTGCCTGCTCAGGAACAAGTCGACGTCGAAAGGGCGGCCGACGCCGCGGCGGGTGCGCTCGGCACGCACGCCTTCGCCGAGTTGCTGGAGCAGGGCCGGCGAATGGGCGCCCAGGAGGCAACTGACTACGCGGCCGCTGGTGGTACGCCTGGGTAACCTGCCGACGGCCATCTATCTAGGCACGGTAACGCCTCCGCCAGTTTCATGCCGAACGGTCCGTGGTGCTTGCTGCGGTAGCCAGGGCAGCGATCCCGGCGTCGAGGAACCGCATGGCCGCGGTGATGGCCTTCTCACGGCGCGGCCCTGGCGGGATGTCAAGGAGTTCGAGGAGGATGGCCGCCGCTGCTGCTGACGCGATCCGCGGCCCGGGGTCGCCCGGCGCGGCGCCGGTCTCGCGTGCGACCAGGACGGCGCCCTCGGCGATCGTCTCGGCCATCCGGGCGCTGCGCAGCGCGTTCAGCTCCGGGTTGGCCGCGAACATCCGCAGCGCGAGATCGGTGAGGTCCCGGTCCGCCGCCGCCTCGTAGGCGCGCAGCCACCGGCCGAGTGCCTCCGTGACGCTCTGGCCCGGCGCCAGCCCGCGGATGGCCTCGGTCAGCGAGTCCATCGTGGCGGTGAACCTGGCCATGGCGATGTCCTGCTTGGACGGGAAGTACATGGCCACCGTCCGCGGTGCCACCTCGGCGGCCGCCGCGATGTCGGCGATGGTCGTGGCCTGGTAGCCGCGCTCGGCGAACAGCGTGAACGCCGCCCGGATGATCGCCGCCCGGCGCCGTGCCTTGCTCCGCTCCCGCAGCCCGCCTTCGGGCTGCCCGCCTGCTGGCAGGCTGCCGTTCTCCCTCGGTTCACTGTGATCCATGCCGCAAGTCTATATCAAGATGCAAATTTGCATGAGACTGCAAATTTGCGTTATGATGCACTCAACAGTTTTGGTCTGGCTGCATACAAAACCGGTCGACCCCGGTGCGGCCATCGGAGAGGAGCACGAATGTCAACCACACTGTCTGGCCGTCGGCAACGGAGCCGGGCCGGGCGAGCGGCCTTGTCCGCGCTCGCGGTCACCGGCCTGGCCGCCGGCGGCCTACTGGCCGGTGCAGGTTCGGCCCTGGCGCAAGGCACCCCGTACTGCGGTGCGGCGGTCGTCAGCGGCGGCATCGCGACGGTCACCTGTGCCTACACCGGTGCCGCCCAGTACTGGACCGTCCCCGGCGGAGTCACCCAGGCCACGTTCACCCTGTACGGCGCCGAGGGCGGCGCCGGCGGCTATTACGGAAGCGGCTCAGGCGGCCTGGGAGCGGAGGTCAGTGCCGTCATCCCGGTGACCGGCGGCACGGCGCTCCAGGTGAACGTCGGGCAGGCGGGCTCGCCGGGGGGCGGCGGCACGTTCGGCGGCGGCGGCGCGGGTAATTTGGCGGCCGGCAGCGGCGGCGGCGCCTCCGATGTCATCAGCCCCGCGTCCGGCGACAGTTACCCGTTCGGGAACGCGCTGCTGGTGGCCGGCGGCGGCGGCGGCGGATCACCAACAGGAACCCCCGCTGCCCCTGCCGCCAGCGGTGGTCCCGCAGGCTCGCCGGGCGGGACAGGTTCCACGGCCAGCGGGACCAACTCGACCCTCGGCGGAGGCGGCGGCGGCACTGCCGGCACCGCGTCGTCCGGCGGCTCCGGAGGTACGGGAGGCCGGCTGACCGGCACCGGCACCTGCGGTGGAGACCCCGGCGAGGCCGGGGCGTCCGGAACGGCGGGGCGTCAGGGCGCCGGCGGGGCAGGGGGCTTGTACGGCGGCGGTGGTGGCGGCGGCGGCTATTACGGCGGTGGTGGCGGTGGTGGAGCTGCCGCAGACGGTTGCGGTGACCCGGGCGGCCCCGGCGGCGGGGGCGGCGGCTCCAGTTACACCGGCGGGGTGAGCGGGGCCACCGTCCAGGACGGCGTCGCCGCGCCGTCCGGAGCCGCCGACGGCGAAGTGATCATCAGCTACAGCTACGTGGCGCCATCGATCACCACGTCGAGCCTGCCGGATGCCGCAGTGGGCAGCGCCTACAGCCAGGACCTGTCGGCCTCCGGCGGCGCGGCACCGTACAGCTGGTCGCTGACCTCCGGGTCGCTGCCGGGGCTGTCCCTGGCCAGCGACGGCACGCTCTCGGGCACGCCCACGTCGGCGGGCACCTTCAGGTTCGCGGTGCAGCTGACCGACTACAGCAACCCGGCGCAGAAGGCCAGTGCGGCGCTGTCGCTGACGGTCGGCCCGGCGGCGCTGGCGGTGTCGGCTTCCAGCCTGCCGGACGCCACCGCGGGCAGCGCGTACAGCCAGGACCTGTCGGCCTCCGGCGGGACCAAGCCGTACAGCTGGTCGCTGACCTCCGGGACGCTGCCGGCCGGGCTGTCCCTGGCCCGGAACGGGACGATCTCCGGTACGCCCACGGCGGCGGGCACCTCCGCCTTCACCGTCCAGGCCACCGACTCCGGCAGCCCGGCGCAGACCGCCACCGGGCAGCTGATCCTCACCGTCGACCCGGCGGCCGGCGGCGGGACCTCCTGCCAGGCCACCGCGACGTCGTTCATCTCCGTCGACTGCTACGCCGCCAGCCTCGGCACGATCGACGTCACCGCGGCCACCGGCGACACCAACCCAAGCGGCGTGGACGGCAACCAGGCCGCCCAGCTCGCCAACGGCGACTACCTGGAGTACAACAACATCAACTTCGGGTCCGGGTCGACCCAGTTCGACGCCCAGGTCGCCTCGGGCGCCGCCGGCGGAGTCAGCGGCCTGGTCGAAGTGGTGCTCGACAACCCAGGCAACACACCGGTAGGCAGCTTCGCGGTCGCCAGCACCGGCGGCTGGAACTCCTGGAAGATGATCCCGGCGAACATCTCGACCGTCACCGGCATCCACAACGTCTACCTGGAATTCGTGTCCAGCGCGACCGGAAACCCGGCCTACGTCAGCCTGCACTACTTCGACTTCCCGGTCTCCTAGCCAGCAGCGATGGTGGCGACAACAGGCCCTGACGTGCTGAACAACATCAGCACGGCCAAGACCAACACGACCAGCTGAGCGCTGTTCCCGATCAAGCGGGCCCCCGGCCCGGCCATCAGGCCGGCGCCGGGGGCCCTGCGGCGCGTCGTAGCCCCGCCCGGCGAACAGTTCGTGGGCAGAGCGGCCGATCGTCGCCCGCCGGCGCGCCTTGCCGCGCTCCCTCAGCCCGATCTCAGCCATGCGACGAATATGAACCCGATGGCAATCTTGCATTAAACTGCAAATTTGCGTTAAGATGCAGGAAACATCGGATCGGCGGACCCGAAGGGATCCAGGACCATGAACCACATTGCCGCACAGACCTCCGCGCCCACCTGGGCCAGACCAGCAACGCCCGCCGGCCCGGACCCCCGGCGCTGGCTGATCCTGGCCGTCGTCGCGCTGGCCCAGCTGATGGTCGTGCTCGACGCCACGATCGTGAACATCGCGCTGCCCTCAGCCCAGCACGCCCTCGGCTTCTCCGACATCGAGCGGCAGTGGGTGGTCACCGCCTATTCCCTCGCCTTCGGCAGCCTGCTGCTGCTCGGCGGCAGGCTCACCGACCTGATAGGCCGGAAGGCGACGTTCATCGCCGGCCTTATCGGCTTCGCGGGCGCGTCCGCGTTCGGCGGGGCCGCCGGCAGCTTCGGCATGCTCGTCGTGGCGCGCGCCTGCCAGGGCGCCTTCGGCGCGCTGCTGGCACCGGCCGCGCTCTCGCTGCTGACCGTCACGTTCCGCGACTCCAAGGACCGGGGCAAGGCGTTCGGCGTCTTCGGCGCCATCGCCGCCGCCGGCGGCGCGGTCGGCCTGCTGCTCGGCGGGCTGCTGACACAGTACCTTGACTGGCGCTGGTGCCTGTACGTCAACCTCGTCTTCGCGGCTCTCGCCTGCGCCGGGGCGGTCCTGCTGCTGCGCCGGCAGCCAGCCGGGCCGCGGCCGCGGCTCGACCTGCCCGGCCTCGCCACCGAAGCGGTCGGCATGTTCTGCGTGGTCTACGGTTTCTCCAACGCTGCCAGCGACGGCTGGCACGCCCCGGCCACCTGGGGTTTCCTCGTCGCGGGCGCGGCACTGCTGGCCGCGTTCGGCTATATCGAGACGCGGGCCAGCCAGCCCCTGCTGCCACTGCGGATCGTCGCAGACCGCAACCGGGCCGCGTCCTACCTGTCGATCCTCATCACCGGCGCCGGCATGTTCGGCATCTTCTTGTTCCTGACCTACTACCTGCAAGAGACCCTGGGCTTCAGCCCGGTGACGGCCGGCCTGGCCTTCCTGCCCATGGTCGCGGGGATCGTCGTCTGCTCGAACCTGGCCAACATCGTGCTGCTGCCCCGCATCGGCCCCAGGTGGCTCGTCGCACCGGGCATGCTCGCCGCCGCGACCGGCCTGGCGTGGCTGACGCGCATCGGCGTGCACTCCAGCTACGCAGCGGATGTCCTGCCGCCACTGCTGCTCACCTCCG
The DNA here is from genome assembly GCA_030040475.1 of Streptosporangiaceae bacterium. Next base: position 7,186 of record JASHTQ010000188.1, on the reverse strand, counting down.
CCGGGCTCGGCTTCGTGATGTCGCCGTCGATGAACACCGGGACCGCCGGCGTGGCGCCGTCCGACGCCGGCATGGCCTCCGCCGTGGTCAACACCGGACAGCAGGTCGGCGGCTCGATCGGCACGTCCCTGCTCAACACCATGGCGGCCAGCGCGGCCGCCAGCTACCTGGCCGCTCACCTCAGCCGCCGCACGGCGGCCGCAGGCAGGCCGGCCGCGGCCCTGACCCAGCTCGCCCAGGTGCACAGCTACACGACGGCGTTCTGGTGGGCGACGGCCCTGTTCGCCGCCGGCTCCGTCCTCGCTGCCCTGCTGTTCCGCCCCGGCGCGCCCGCCACGTCCGCGCCCGCCGCAGCCACGTCCGCCCAGCCTGAAGATGGAGCGCTGTCATGACGCACACCGGCATCCGCACGCGCGCCCGGCAACCATCACAGCTTTCGATCCCCGGGCCTGCTCACACCCTCGCCGAGCCCGCGGCCGCCCACGGCGTCCACCCGCACACCATCAAGGCCTGGCGGCGCGCCGGAATTGTCAGCGCCCAGCGCTATAACCCGGGCTCCGCAGATGATCCTGACGCTTGGTGCACGAAACCCTGGCTTGAGCTGGCCGCAAGCCGAGCGCGGCTGGTCGACTTCGTCACCGTCGAGGACGGACTCCGGCTGCAGTTCGACCATCCGCTGCGGCCCGACGACCGGACCGACCGGGCCCGCGGGCGTCTCGACGCCGACGCGGCTCAGCAGCGGCTGCACACTCAGGTCAACGTCCACACCACCACACCGAGGCGTGGGCCGAAAGATCAGCCCTTCCTGATGACGGTCGCGTCCCGTCCCCTCATCACCCTCGTCGGCCCGGGGGACAGCCGGTGACTGAGCGCAACCCGCCCGCGGACGACCTCGGCTGGTTGCCTGACGCCCGTATCCACGGACGGCCACGGACGGGCCGCGCCAGCGGCGTGTTCCGGCTTAGAGGTCGCGCGGTTAGGTGAAGGGATCATGGTCGCCTGGCGGGGCGGCTGTCCCACCGGTAGAGGGTCCACGCCTGGCGTATGAGGCTGCGGACAGTGATGATGGTGTCGGCGAGATCGAAGAACGCGTCGATCACCTCCTGGTGGCGTTCGTAGCAGCGCTGCAGCCGGTTGAAGGCGTTGTGCCAGGCGTTCGTCCGTTCGACGTGCCACCGCTGCCCGGCCTGGACCGGGGCTTTAACGCCCTTGCGGGCGATATCGCCGGCCAGGTCGCGGCCGGCCAGTTCATCGCGGGTCTTCTGCGAGTCGTATCCGGCGTCGAGGTGGATGGTGATGTCGCCGGGCAGTGGGCCGAGGTCACCGAGTTGGTCCAGCGTGGGTGCCAGCAGCGGGGAGTCGTGCCGGTTCGCCGGGGCCAGCACCCGGCCCAGCGGGATGCCGTGGCCCTCCACCAGCAGGGACCGTTTCATGCCCAGCTTGCGGCGGTCCACCGGGCTCGGGCCGGCGCAGTCCCCGCCGCCGGGAGCCTTGGTGATGCAGCCGTCAACAGCCAGGTCCTCCAGGGCCAGGCCGATCATGCGGTCATAGGATTCCCGGGCGATCGTCTTCAGCTCCGCGAAGATCCCGGCCCTGATCCACTCATCGCGGCGGTCCCGGATCGTGGTGGCTCCGCAGGTGCAGTCGGCGATCGAGGCGTAGGAGCAGCCGAACCGCAGGACCTGGATGAGTTTCTCGAAGATGACCCGGTCGCCGATCCGGGGCCGGTGGCAGCCCAGCGGGTGTGAGGAGTCATAGACCGGGCGGTCGGGCAGCAGCGCGGCGAACTGGTCCCACAGCGGTTCCAGCAGCCATGATGGAATGGCAGGCACAGGGACTCCCGTGATTACGAAGCGTAGAGAACTCCGATGATCACGGGACCTGTGCCTGTTTCACCTCACGACGCGCCGAAGCCCCACAGATCACGCCAATCCGCGCGGCCTCTAAGCTTGTTATTTAACCTCTGCTGTCTGTCGTGGCGGGTTTTGCTTGTGTTGTCTGGCGTGTTGCCGTGACAGCGGGCGGCCACCGCGACACTGTCGGTTCTGTCTGACGGAATCCGGTAGTGGAGGCGGTGGCCGTGGCCTTCAGTATGGCGTGGCCGCGGAAGGCGGTCCAGGACGCCCAGGGCGGGGAACAGGCGCGCGGAGTGCTCGCGGCATTCCGCTGCGATCTGTACCAGTGCTTCGGGACGTACCGGGACACGCTGGCAGAGGTATGCGACGCGGTGCTGTGCCGGCAGGACCGGGTGCATATGGCCGCGGAGTTGTCGCTGGAGCCGGAGTGCCGCCGCGGCCGCGGCGCGGTGTACAAGGCGCTGAACTGCGGGCGGGTGCGGGTCGCCCGGCTGCGCTGGGCATTGGCCGCGCTCCCGCTGCCGGCCTGGGACGGCGGGCGGATCCGGCTGGCGGTGGACGTGGGCAACTGGTTGCGGCCGGAGGCGGCCGCGAGCCCGGAGCGGCTGTCCTGCCACTGCTGCGCGCGCGGGAGAGGGAACGCGCAGGTGATCCCCGGCTGGCCGTACTCGCTGGTCGCCGCGCTGGAGCCCGGCCGCACCTCGTGGGTGCGGCCGCTGGACGCGGTGCGGCTGGGCCCGGCCGATGACGCGACGGAGATCACGGCAGGCCAGGTCCGGGAGGTGGTGACCCGTCTCACCGAGGCCGGGCACTGGCATGACGGCGACCCGGGCATCCTGGTCGTCTTCGACTCTGGCTATGACCTGACCAGGCTGGCCTGGCTGCTGGCCGATCTTCCGGTTGAGATCCTGGGCCGGCTGCGCAGCGACCGGGTCATGTACTTTCCCGCGCCGCCGCGCGAGCCTGGCACCAGCGGGCGGCCGGTCCGGCACGGGGCCGCGTTCCGGCTCGCCGGGAAACAGCCCTGGCCCGCCCCGTCGGTGGCCGCCATCGCTGAGACGACCCGGTACGGCACCGCCCGCGCTGCGGCCCGGGGCCGGCTGCACCAGCGGCTGGCCGGCCGTGCCGGCTGGGAGGATCACGACGGTGAGCTGCCGGTCATCGAGGGCACCCTCATCCGCCTGGCCGTCGATCACCTGACCGGCGACCGCAGTCCCGGGCCGCCGTGGCTGCGGACCACCGGCCCGATCACCACCGCGGACGCGGTGCACCGCACTTGGCAGGCATTCCTCCGCCGCTTCGATATCGAACACATGTTCAGGTTCTTCAAGCAGATTCTCGGCTGGACCCGGCCGAAACTGCGCGACCCGGCAGCCGCCGACCGGTGGACCTGGCTGATCATCGCCGCCTGTACCCAGCTCTGGCTCGCCCGCGAGCTGGCCGCCGACATCCGGCTGCCCTGGCAACGGCCCTGCCCGCCCGGCCGCCTGACCCCTGCCCGGGTGCGCCGGGGGTTCCGCAACATCCGCCAGGCGCTGCCCGTTCTGGCTAGCGCGCCGAAACCCGGCAAACCCGGCCCCGGCCGCCCGGCCGGATCGAAGAACCGGCACCCCGCCGCCCGCCACGACGTGGGCAAGACCGTCAAACGAGACCAGCCCATAAAAAAGCGGCAGGCAGAAGGGTTAAATAACAAGCTCAGCGCCCGATGCGGCCGGCTCCCACCGCCCGCCGATCAGCATCCGGCGCGTGCCGCCCAACGGCACGGCACCGCTCGTGCCCAGATCAGCCCTCATGCCGGCAGATCCTTTCCGCCCGTGAGGCGCATCTGGCCCCGGTATCGCGTGGCCTTAATGCTCTTCCTTCAGTCTCCCGTATCCCCGGAGTCGCACTTGGCAGGGCGACCCCAGGGTGCTAGCTAACGGGCCGCGGAGGCCGACAGGTTGCCGCAGGCGCGGGGTGGCCGCGTGCAGGTCGGCTGCGACGGTGATAAGTGAGTTGACCGACTCAGAACAGACTATCATGGCGGCATGACGGATAGGGCTGATCAGGTACGAGATCTCACGCCGAAGGGCAGGGCCACCCGGGACCGGATCGTCGCGGCGGCGGCGGAATTGATGTACGAGCAGGGCGTCGCGGCGACCAGCCTGCAGGACGTGCAGCAGGCCGCGCGGGTCAGCGGCTCGCAGATGTACCACTACTTCCCCGACAAGGCGTCGCTGGTCCGCGCCGCGGCCGGGCGGCAGAGCGAGACCATGCTGGGCCAGCAGGAACCGTGGCTGTCGCGGCTCGACAGCATCGCCGGCCTGCGTGCCTGGCGCGATTACCTGGTCAGCACCATGCGCCGCAAGGAATGCCGGGGCGGCTGCCGCATCGGCACCATGGCCAGCGAACTGTCCGACACCGATCCGGCCGCGCGCGCCGCCCTCGCCGATGCCTTCGGCGCCTGGAGCCAGTCGATCCGCAACGGGCTGCGGGCGATGCGCGACCGCGGCGAGCTCGCCCCTGAAACCGGCACGGCACGACTGGCGGACGCCCTGCTGTGCGCCGCGCAGGGCGGCCTGCTGCTGGCCAAGTGCACCCGCGACGTCACCGTCCTGGAAAACGCGCTCGACACGGTGATCGACCACATCGAGTCGCTGGCCGCCTGACGGCCACTCAGCCATTTCTGAGGTTGACACCCCATTTCTTGCCCAGCTAGATTCTGAGTTAATTGCCTCAGAATCTAGTCGGAATACCGTTTCGGGTGACTCCCGCATGGCGGCGGAGGACTGATGAACGACACGACCCAGCCTGCCGGAACGCGCTCGCAGGGGTTCCTGCTGGCCACCTTGTGCCTGGCTAACTTCATGGCAACGCTCGACCTATTCGTGGTCAACGTCGCGCTGCGCGACATCGGAACCGACTTTGGCGGCGACGCGCTGTCGAACGTGTCGTGGGTCCTCAACGCCTACGCGATCGTGTTCGGCGCACTGCTCATCCCGGCAGGCCGGGCGGCAGACCGGCTCGGCCGCAAGGGGGCCTTCATCACGGGCGTAGCGGTCTTCGCCATCGCAAGCGCGGCGTGCGCGCTCAGCCCGGGATTCTGGGCGCTTGTCGGGTTCCGCTGCCTGCAGGCGGCCGGCGCGGCGGTGCTCGTCCCGGCCAGCCTCGGCCTGGTGCTCACCGCCATGCCGCCGCAGCGGGTGCCCGGCAGCGTGCGCGCCTGGGCGGTCAGCGCGGCCTTCGGGGGCGCGGCCGGCCCGGTCATCGGAGGCCTGCTGACCCAGGCCGACTGGCGGTGGATCTTCGTGATCAACCTGCCGGTCGGCGCCGCCACGGTCGGCGCGGCGGCCCGCCGGGTGCCGGTCATCCGGCACGACCTGGCCGCCCGCATCCCCGACCCGCTGGAGAGCCTCCTTGTCATCGTTACCGTCGCCGCTCTGTCGCTGGGGCTGGTCAAGGGACCGGACTGGGGCTGGGGCTCCGGGACCGTGACGGCCTGCTGGCTCGCGGCGGCCGCCGCCGCGGCCGGATTCGCGGTGGTCAACTGGCGCGCGAAGACACCAGTCGTCGACCTGACCCTGTTCGGCAGCCGCATATTCGGCGTGGCCAACGCCGCGATGGTCCTGAGCTCCGCCGCGATCGCCATGCAACTGCTCGGCCTGAGCCTGTACCTGCAGCAGTCCTGGCACTGGTCGCCGCTCGCGGCCGGAGCCGCCATTGCCCCCGGCCCCGCCTTCGTGCTCATCGCCGCCCAGGCAGCCGGGCGGCTCCCCGCCCGGCTGCGACCGCGGCCCACCGTGCTCGCCGCGACCGGGTTCGCGGTCTGTGCCGCCGGCCAGGCGCTGCTCGCCACCAGCATGCACTACGGACACAGCTATCCCGGCGCGATCCTGCCGGGCTGGGTCATCCTCGGCATCGGGATCGGACTGGCCATGCCCACCATCACCGCGCTGGCCACCAGCGACCTCCCCAGGCACGAAAGCGCCGCCGGCAGCGCGGTCGTGCAGATGGGCCGCCAGCTCGGATCCGTACTCGGCAACGCCGTGCTGATCGCCATCCTCGGCAGTGCTGTCGCCAACGGCGCCCCGGCCCGGTTCCTCGACGCATCATGGATCACCGTCGGCGCCTACGCGGCGAGCACGCTGATCTCACTGCCCCTCCTGAGACGCCCGCCGGCCGCAGAAAACCCAGCCGCCTCAGCAGACTCAGCCCAGCTCGCGCAGACGGAGACGTCCTGACCGCACTACGCCGGGACGGCAATCCGGCTGTTCGCCGGGCACGGCCTGCTGCCCTCGGCCTTGCGGAACCCGGCCGCAGGCGCATCGCCATGGTCACAGTCAGCGACGAAGGTCGCGCCGACTTCCCTGCACAAAACGTAGCGATTCGATACTCTCAGTAGTATTGATGGGCTAGGCGTGTCACTGCCGCCACTGCCGCCGGATCAGCGTCAGTTCCGGGCATCAGGGGACAAGGACGAGAGAGACAGGTTATGCGTGCACGGGGGGTTCATGGCGTTCTCGCCGCCCGTGGCGGCGGTTCAGCCCGCTGGCGCCGGGCGCGGCGGCCGCCGTGCCCGCCTCGGCGGCGGGTGGCTACACCGTGACCGCTACGATCCCCCAAAGGGCTGACCTTCACCAGCGCCGGAAACGGCCAGGCGTCCCCGGGCGTGCGGGCTGCGTGGTCGGCGCGCGCCGTCGGCTTCCCGCGGACGGCCACGGACGAGTCGCGCTGATGGGCGTTTGCCGGCTCGACATCCTGTCTCGGAAACGATCGGGCAGGCGTGGCCCGTGGGCATGCCTAATGAGCGCTACATGATGAGCGCTACATGTCGTCGGGCACGAGCTGGAACGCCGGGTGCGGGGTCAGCGGGCTGATCGTGCGGAAATCGCGGCGATCCAGGGTGAGCAGAGAGTGGGTGCGATACTCGGCGGCTAGCGCCACGTTGACCGCGTCAGCCAGGTCGAGGTTCAGGGCGGCGTACTTGAGCTGAACCGACCGTGCCGTCTCCAGCAGGTCGATCGTGACGTGCGGGAGGAGGAACCGATCGCGGCGTGCCTGGAACAGGATGAAGTCGATGAGCGACGTCCGGGCCTGGCTGCCGAACCTGGCTGCGGCCAGGTGGTCCACCTCGGCGAGTACTAGCGGCGACACGACGACCGTCCCCGCAGCAGCAAGCGCGGCCTGGCAGCCAGCGCACTCCGCGGCGTTCTTGTCGGACGCGGCTATGAGGCCGGAGGTGTCCGCGACGAGGATCACTGATCAGACAGCCGCTCGGCGATAGTCCGCGTCACCTCGCCCCCGATGGCTGGCGTCCCCGGTCCTTCGAACGTGGGCCAGTCAAGAGGGGC
>JASHTQ010000187.1 GCA_030040475.1 Streptosporangiaceae bacterium | reverse complement strand
GCATTTAAATACCGTGAAAATGCCTGGTCAAGTCGGGTCTTGGTAGCCAACGCGGGGTTTAGGCCGGACAATGACGAGATGACCCTCGTGTCCGAACCCGCCACGCGGGGATCGCCGGCCCGGCTCGCCAGCGCACCGCTGCTGACCGTGTCCAACCTGAGCGCCAGGTTCGGGCCGGTGCACGCCCTGCAAGGGATCGACCTGACCGTCTACCCGGGGGAACTGGTCGCGCTGGCCGGCGAGAACGGCGCGGGCAAGACCACGCTGGTCCGCTGCATCGCCGGTGACGTGGCCCCGGCCAGCGGCGAGATCCACATGGCCGGGTGGCGGATGCACGCGGACCCGGCCGCGTCGGCCAGGCACGGGATCGCGGTTGTCTGGCAGGACCTCGCCCTGTGCGACAACCTGGACGTCGCCGCCAACATCATGCTCGGCCGCGAGTCCAAGCGCCTGATCATGTCAGAGACGCGCTTCCACGCCGCGGCCGCCGAGCTCCTGGCCTCGCTCAGCATCCCCCTCAAGGACACCACCCGCAGCGTCCGGCTGCTGTCAGGCGGGCAACGGCAGCTGGTCGCGGTGGCCCGGGCGATGGGCAGCAGGCCGCGGCTGCTGGCGCTCGACGAGCCCACGGCCTCGCTCGGCGTCAAGGAGTCTGCCCAGGTCGAGGAGCTGATCCTGACGCTGCGCGAGCAGGGTACGACGATCCTGCTCGCCTGCCACGACATCGACCAGATGTTCCGGCTCGCCGACCGCATCGTGGTGCTGCGGCAGGGCCGGATCGTGGCGGACCTGCGCCCGTCGGACACGCACCCCGACGACGTGGTGGCCCTGCTGTCGGGCCAGCAGGTCGATTCCTCGGCCCGCCGCCAGCTGACCAGGCTGCACGGGCTCACCGACCGCCTGGTCAGCGCCGACCCCTCCTCCAGCCTGTCGCTGATCTTGTCCGCGCTCGGGCAGGCGCTGGGCAGCGAGCGGCTGTGCATCCACCTCATTTCCGACCGGCACCTGGCCGCGGAAAGGCACCTGCTGTGCGCCGCGTCGCTGGGGTTCACCCAGGGCCAGCTCGACCCGTGGGCCAGGCTGCCGTTCGGCCCGGCCGGCGGGCCGCCTGGCATGGCGGCGGCGGACGAGCGGCCGGTCATCGCCGACAACGTGCGGATCGGCCAGGCCTGGCGGAACTTCCGCGACCTGGCCAAGAGCACCAAGGTGGCCAGCTCGTGGTCGGTACCCGTGCTCGGCCCCAGCGGGCTCAGCGGGGTCATCACCGTGTTCCGCGCCCAGCACGGCACGCCGCAGCGGGACGAGCTCGCCCTGGTCAACGTCTACGCCGGCTACGCGGCCAGCGCCATCGAACGCGACCGGCTCCTGGACCAGGTCACCACGAGGAACCGGGTCCTCGAGACGATCAGGGAGATGCTGGAAACGCTGGCCGGGCCGGTCCCGGTGGCCGAGGGGCTGGTCATCGCGGTCCAGTCGCTGCGTCGCGGGCTGCAGGCCGAGGAGGTGGCGGTGCTCACCCAGCCGGCCGGCCAGCCGGGCCAGCCGGGCCAGCCGGCCCAGCCGGCCCGCTGGCGCGCCTACGCCGGGCCGCAGGGCACCGACTCCGCCACGTCGGCGCTGCAGGCCATGGCGCGCAGCGCGCTGTCGAGCACGCTGCCCGACGGCGTGGCGCGGGAGCTGCACATCAGCCGCAGGCACCGGGTCCGCGCGGTCGCCTTCCTCGCGGCCGGCGGCCCGACCGTGCTGCTCGCGAGCTGGCGCAGGGTGCCGCCGACCAAGGAGGAGACGTCGCTGCTCGAGGACGCGGCGCACTCGCTGCGGCTCGCGCTGGAACGCGAGGAGGTCGGCCACGCGCACCAGGAGGCGGCGGCGCTGCGCCGGTCCCGGGAGCTGCAGCGCGGCTTCCTGTCCCGGCTGAGCCACGAGCTGCGCACCCCGCTGACGGCCATCAGGGGCTACGCGTCCAGCCTCATGCAGTCGGACGTGACCTGGGACGGCGATTCCCAGCAGCGGTTCCTCGCCCGGATCGCCGCGGAGTCGGCGCGCCTCGGCCGGCTGGTCGACGACCTGCTCGACTTCTCCGCGATCGAATCGGGCATCATGCGGCTGCAGCGCGACTGGTGCGACATCAGGCTCGTGCTCGAGGCGGCGATCGCCTGCCTGCCGCCAGAACACGCCGCCTCGGTGCGGCTGACCTGCGATGGCGCGCTGCCCGTGGTGTGGGCCGACCACGACCGCATGGAGCAGGTCTTCGTGAACCTGCTCAACAACGCGTTCGGCCACAACCCGCCAGGCACCAAGGTCAGCGTGGCCGCCGCGGTGGAGCAGAAGGCCGGTCAGGAGCAGGTGGCGATCAGCGTCCTCGACGACGGCATCGGCATGCCCCCGACCCGCAACGGCAGCAGCCCGAGGAAGACCGCGGGCGCGGGGCTCGGGCTGTCCATCGCCAAGGGGATCGTGCAGGCCCACGGCGGCCGGTTCGAGGTGACGAGCAACGACGCCGCGGGCTCCTGCTTCAACGTCTACCTGCCCGTCGAAGCCGAAGCGCTGGACCCCGTGCCATCCAGGGAGAGCCTGTGACGACAGAAACCGCCCGCAAGACCTGTGCCCTGGTGGTAGAGGACGACCCGAACATCGTCGACCTCATCAGGTCCAACCTGGCGGTCCGCGGTTTCGACACGGTCGTCTCCGTCGACGGCATGCGCGCCCTGCAGCTGCTCGAGACCGAGGACCCGGACATCGTCCTGCTCGACCTGATGCTGCCCGAGGCCGACGGCTTCGAGCTGTGCCGCCAGATCCGCGAGCGGTCGCCGGTCGCCATCATCGTGGTGTCGGCCCGCGGCGGCGAGCGGGACAAGGTCACGGCGCTGCACATGGGCGCCGACGACTACATGACCAAGCCGTTCAGCATCGAGGAACTGCTCGCGCGGATCACCGCGACGCTGCGCAGGACCCGGCCCGCCGCGCCGACCGAGCAGGCTCCCCAGGTCATCGTCGTCGGCGACGTGGTGATCGACCTCGCCCTGCAGCAGGTGCGCCGCAACGGCCAGCCGATCCACCTGACCCCGACCGAGTTCGCCCTGCTCCGCGAGCTCGCCGTGAACCGTGGCAAGCTGCTGACCCACGCCCACCTGCTCAGGAGGGTCTGGGGCCACGGCTACGAGACCGAGACCGAGTACCTGCGCGTCTACGTGCGCCGGCTGCGGGCGAAGCTGGAGACCGAGGCGAGCCCGCCGCTGATCCTCACCCAGCCCAGGGCCGGCTACCGCCTGGCCCCTGAGTAACGCAGCAACGCAGCAACCAGGAACAACAATGTATAACGCCCGAGTGACAATCGCGGATCAATAGGGGCACAAGGATGATCCGCGTTAACGGTATCTTCACGACTGGACAGCGATGTTAAGGCCACGTTAATTCTTGGCGTTCTAAGGTCGTGATTAAGACGCCAAGGCCGCGAAGAGCACCAGGCCACCGAGGCAATCCCGCATGCCTGGATGCGGCCGTTCCTTATACACGCGAGGTGGTTTTAAATGATCCAAATGGCCAGAAAAGGAGTTGTAGCGGCGTCCGCGCTGGCCTTGTGCCTCGCCGCCGCGGCCTGCAGTAGCAGCACCTCCACGTCAACGAGCAGCGCACCGGCCACCAGCAGCTCCAGCTCGGCGGCGACGCCCTCGATCTCGATCAGCCAGCTCAACCGGACGTTCTCCGCGATGACGGCGCTCAAGCCGCTGGCCGCCGAGGGCAAGGGCAACGTGGCCGTAATCCTCCCCGACACCGTTTCCTCGGCCAGGTACACCGAGTTCGACGCGCCGTACCTGTCCGAGGCGCTGGCCGCGGCGGGACTGTCGCCCACGCAGTTCTCCGTGGTGAACGCGCAGGGCAGCGACCCCACCGAGCTTTCTGACGCCCAGGAGGCGATCACCAACGGGGCCAGCGTCCTGATCATGGACCCGCTGGACTCCGGCGTCGGGGCGTCGATCGAGTCGTACGCGAAGTCGCACGGCGTCGACGTCGTCGACTACGACCGGCTGACCCTCGGCGGCAGCCGCGAGGACTACGTCAGCTTCAACAACGTCCAGGTCGGCACGCTGATCGGCAACGGCTTCGTGGCCTGCGCCACCGCCTGGGGCGTCAAGAAGCCGAACGTCCTGGTGATGCGCGGCGCGCCCACCGACAACAACGCCACCCTGTTCGCCCAGGGCTACGACGCGGTGCTAGCGCCGCACTTCGCCGACGGCAGCTACGTCGACGTCGGCACGCCCGCGGGCACCTGGGACCCGCCCACGGCGGAAAGCGAGTTCCAGCAGGAATTCACCGCCCACAAGAACATCAACTCGGTCCTGACCCCGAACGACGAGAACGCCGCGCCGATCATCCACTACCTGCAGACCCAGGGCGTCAAGCCGAAGACCTTCCCGGTCACCGGGCAGGACGCCACCCTGGTCGGCCTGCAGAACATCCTGTCCGGTTACCAGTGCGGCACCGTCTACAAGCCGATCTACCTCGAGGCGCAGGCCGCGGTCGCGGTGGCCATGTACCTGCGGGCCGGCAAGACCCCGCCGAGCAGCCTGGTGAACGGCACCACGAAGGACTCGACCACCGGCACCGAGGTGCCGTCGGTCCTGCTCACCCCCGAGTGGGTCACCACCACCAACATGAACTCCACGGTCATCGCCGACCAGTTCGTGCCTGCCCAGCAGCTGTGCGTGGGCTCTTACGCCGCCGAATGCAAGACTGCTGGAATATCGGTATGAGCTCTACCAAAGGGAGGCGCGCCCGGTGACCACTCCGAGCGCGGATGACGCCCGGCCCGCGAACGCGGGCCGGGCGCCGGTTCCCGGCCAGGCCCCGCAGGGAAGCGAAGACCCAGCCGAGACCGCCGCCGTCCAGGCCGAACTCGCCGCCGCCAGGGCCGAGACCGCGGCCGCCGACGCCGAGATGGCCGCGGCGCAGGCCGAAGGCACCTTCGCCGGGGGCTACCGGGACCAGATGGCCCCGGCGACCGCAGCCGCGACCGCGACCGCGACCGCGACGGCGACCGGAACCGCGGCCAGCAACGGGGACCAGCCGTTGCTGCGCCTGGTCGGCGTCGGCAAGAACTTCGGCCCGGTTCGCGCCCTGTACGGCATCGACCTGGACATTCCCCGCGGGCAGGTGACGGCGCTCGTCGGCGACAACGGGGCGGGCAAGAGCACGCTGATCAAGTGCATCGCCGGCATCTGGCAGCCGGATCAGGGCGAGCTCATCTGGCAGGGCGAGCCGGTCCACTTCCACTCCCCGAAGGATGCCAGCGATCTCGGCATCGCCACCGTCTACCAGGACCTGGCGCTCGCCGACAACCTGGACATCGTGCAGAACATGTTCCTCGGCCGCGAGCCGGTCAAGAACTTCGTCCTGGACGAGGTCTACATGGAGACCGCGGCCAAGCGCACCCTGGCCGACCTGTCCGTGGTGACGATCCGCTCGATCCGCCAGCCGGTCGGCTCGCTGTCCGGCGGCCAGCGCCAGGCCGTCGCGGTCGCCAAGGCCGTGCTCCGCCAGGCCCAGCTGGTGATCATGGACGAGCCCACCGCGGCCCTCGGCGTCACCCAGACCCGCGTCGTGCTCGACCTCATCAGGCGCCTGAAGAACCAGAACATCGCCGTGATCGTGATCTCGCACAACCTCAACGACGTGCAGTCGGTGGCGGACCGGGTCGCGGTGCTGCGCCTGGGTCACATGGTCGCGGTCGGGCCGCTGGCGCAATTCGACGCCGAGTCCATCGTCGACCTGATGACCACGGGCACCTCCAGGCGCCTCGCCGCGGTTCCGGCCGAGCATCACGAGGGGAGCTCCAGTGAGCACTGACGTCCAGCCGCCGCGGGGCGATGCGGCCGAAGCCGACGAGATCGCCTCCGGCGCCGCCGAACTCGCCGCTCCCGAGGTCATCGCCGACTCACTCGGCGAGTACGTGAAGATCTGGTGGGCCAGGGTCCGCGGCGGGGAGAGCGGGATCCTGCCGGTCCTGCTCGGCCTGGTCGCCATCGTCATCTACTTCCAGGTCCGCAAGTCCGTGTTCTTGTCCGCCGGCAACCTCGTCAACCTGATGACGCAGGCAGGCTGGATCGTCACGCTCGGCATGGCCGAGGTGTGGGTGCTGCTGCTCGGCGAGATCGACCTGTCGATCGGCTACTCCTCGGCGATCGGCGCGACGATCGCGCTGTGGATGCTGCTGCCGCCGAACCCGCTGCCCTGGCCGCTCGCCGCGCTCGTCTGCCTGGCCGTTCCCGCGCTGTACGGGGCGATCGAGGGCGTGATCATCACCCGGCTGCGGCTGCCGTCCTTCGTGGTCACGCTGGCCGGCCAGCTGGGCGCGTTCGGCCTGCTGCTGTACGTGATGAACGTCGCCGCGCCGAACTCGGGCGGCACGATCCGGATGTACCCGGGCTTCCTGTACTGGATCGAGTACGGCAGCATGAGCCCGCTGGCCGGCTGGATCGTCATGGCGGCGGTCGTGGTGGCGGCGGGCACGCTGTTCGTGCTGCGCGACACCCGCAGGCGGGCCAGCCACCTCGCCGCGCCCCCCGCGAGCGTGACCTGGCTGAAGGTCGGCGCGATGGCGGTCGCGGGCGTGGTCCTCGTGCTGATCGGCAACGCCAACCGCGGGCATTTCGTCACCGTGGTCCGCGGCCTGCCGTGGGTGGTGCTGCTGATCCTCGTGGTCGTGATCATCTACAGCTTCGTGCTCGGCCGGACCCGGTTCGGCCGGTACATCTACGCGATCGGCGGCAACGCGGAGGCGGCCAGGCGGGCCGGCATCAACCTGAGCCGGATCCGGGTCCTCGCGTTCACCCTGGCGGGCGTGACCGCGGGCATCATGGGCATCATCTACGCCTCCTACACCGGCTCGATCTCCACCGGGGTCCAGGGCGGCAACAACGTGCTCTACGCGGTCGCCGCCGCGGTCATCGGCGGGACCAGCCTGTTCGGCGGGCGCGGCAAGATGCTGGGCGCGGTCCTCGGCGGGGTGATCGTCGCGGTCATCTACAACGGCCTGGAACTGCTCGGCCTCGGTGCCTCGGCGCAGAACATCTGGACCGCGATCGTCCTGCTCGCGGCCGTCACCATCGACACGCTGGCCCGCCGTAGCCGCTCCACCACCTAGGCCGTAGCCCCTGGCTCCCGTCCGTGCCCGCAAAAGAAAAAGATCCTTTTTATACCGAACGGGCGGTGGTATCCCTGTCCGGCCCTGTCTTCACTGGTACAACGGAGAGATGAGTGAGTTGGCAGGGGGGCCGATGCGTCTGGCTGTGCTGTCGTCCGAGGAGATGACCCCGGACCAGCTGGCCCTATACCGGGACATCCTCGGCGGCCCGCGCGGCCAGGGGCCGCGGGCTGTCGCCCTCGCCACCGGCGCGGGCGGCCTGGCCGGCCCGTTCAACGCCATGCTGTACGCCCCTGCCGTGGGACACGCGCTGCAGGAACTCGGCGTGGCGATCAGGTTCCGCACCGACCTGGCCCCGCGCGTCCGCGAGATGGCGATCCTGATCGTCGCCCAGCACTGGGGCAGCGGCTACGAGCGTGCCGCGCACGAGCCGATCGGCCGCGACGCCGGGCTGACCGAGCCGGAGATCAAGGCGCTGCGCGACGGCACCGACCCGGGCTTCCTCGACCCCGCGGAGAACGCGGCGTACCAGGTGGTCCGCTCGCTGACCGGCCGCGGCGACCTGGACGACCAGGAGTACGCGCGCGCCAGGTCCGTGCTGGGCGAGCAGGCCCTCGTCGAGCTGTCGACCCTGGTCGGCTACTACGGCACCCTGGCCCTGCAGATGCGGATCTTCAGGGTTCCCGCGCCCGAGTAGGCCGCGCCGCGGCAGCGGGACCTCTTCGATCAGGAGAAAACTCGGACAGCTCCGGTACTTGGGAGTGGGAGCCGTACCGGAGCTGTCCTTCCCCCCTATCGGGATCCAAGATCCTCCTCCCTATCGGGATGCATGATCACGATAACAGATCAGATCAGACCAGTCCAGATGCACGACGTGGTCGAATTTGGTCTGCTAAGGTGTTGCGGTGGCCGAACTTGACACGGTTAATCCCAATTTGCCCATTCCGGCGTATCGCCAGCTTGCGGGCATTCTCACCGAGCGGATTACGGCCGGCCAATGGCGTTCGGGACCGTTGCCCTCTGTCAAGTCCCTGCAGAAGGAATACGGCGTCGGGCGGGACACCGTGCTGCACGCCATCCAGGTCCTGCGCGACGACGGCCTGGTCTTCACCGTCGCCAAGCGCGGCAGCTACGTGAGCCCGTCCCCCTGACCGGCTCGTAGCGGTCGAAGGCCGATTCCATCACGCCTTCGCCCCCGGTCAGCGGCGGGATCTGCTGCCGCAGGTCGTGCACCCTGCGTACCGGGATGTCCCCCTCCACGGTGCACCAGGCGTCCTTGGTCGCGGTTACCACGGGGACCGCGTGCAGCCTCGCCAGCACCGGCAGCAGGACGGGCAGCGTATCGGCCGGGGTGTCCAGCCGGAAGCGGTGCACCGGCTCGCAGACGACCGTGCCGGCCCGCCGCAGCGCCGCCCTGACCACAACCGGGGTGAGCTTGCGGAAGTCCTGCGGGCCGCTGAGCGGCCCGCGGACCGACGGGGGACCGTCGGCAACGCTGTACCGGGACCTGATCAGCGACACCGTGCAGTCGGTGACCTGCCAGCCGTACAGGCCGTGCCGCAGGGCGTCCGCGACGTACTGCTCCATCGCGGCGGCGAAGCTCGCCATGTTCTTGTAGATGTAAAGCGGCACGGACTCGTGGCCGACGTCGAGCCGGAACGCGACGCCGGCGCCCGCCGGCGCCGGGTCGATGCGGAACCCCAGCGTGGCGAGGAACGGGTTGCCGGGCGCGTGCAGGATCTCCTCGGCCGTGCCGGTGCGGACGGGCCGCTCGACGCAGATCGGCGTGGTTTCCCTGAAGCCGATCTGGATCCCGTACTCGGCGGCGACGGTGGCCTCGATCACCTGTTTTTGCACCTCGCCGTAGAGGGAGACGTAGATCTCCTGCCGGACGTCGTCCTGGCGGACGTTGATCAACGGGTCCTGCTCGGCGAGTTCGGCGATCGCGGCGTGCAGCCGCGGCTTGTCGCGGGGATCGCGGGCCACGATCGCGGTCTCCAGCGTCGGCGGCGCGAAGTGATGCAGGTCCGCGTCGTCGGGGTCCAGCCCGATCATGTCGCCGACCCGGATGTCCGCCAGGCCCGACAGCCTGGCGATCTGGCCGGCCGCCACCTCGTCGCGGCGCGCCGCGGTGCCGTCGGCGAAGACGCTGATCGCCGTCACCTTGCCCTCGCGGCCGCGGCCGAACCGGACGCGGTCCCTGGTCGCGATCGTGCCGGAGAACACCCGGACGTACGCGACCTTGTCACCGGCGGGCCCGCGCTCCACCTTGAAGACGCGGCCGGAGACCGGGCCGGCCGCGTCCTGCGCGGCCGGCGGCAGCAGCCAGGTGAGCTCGTGCAGCAGCGCCGCCACGCCCGCGCCCGTGATCGCGGAGCCGAAGTACACCGGGACCGCGGTCGCGTCCCTGACCTGCGCGGCCAGCCACGACCTGACCGCGGGGTCGGCCGCGTCATCCGGGATGACGGCGGCCTGCCGGGTGCCGAGGCCGCGCACCGTTCCCATCGGGACGATCGCCGGCGTCAGCCGCTCGGCGATGGCGTCGAGCGGGCGCTGGTAGCCGGCCCCGGCCCGGTCGATCTTGTTCACGAAGAACAGCGTCGGGACTCCCAGGCGCTGCAGCGCCCGCCACAGGATGCTCGTCTGCGGCTGGACGCCCTCGACCGCCGAGACCACGAGCACGGCGCCGTCGAGCACGCCGAGCGCGCGCTCCACCTCGGCCACGAAGTCCGGGTGGCCGGGCGTGTCGATCAGGTTGACGGTGGTGTCGCCGACGGTGAACGAGACGACCGCAGACTTGATCGTGATCCCGCGCTGCCGCTCAAGCGCCAGCGAGTCGGTCTGCGTCGTACCCTCGTCGACGCTGCCGGGCCGGCCGATCACGCCGGCGCAATAGAGCAGCCGCTCCGTCAGCGTCGTCTTGCCGGCGTCAACATGTGCGAGAATTCCCAGATTCACCAGGTCGCGAGCCACGCGCCACATCCTCCGAATAGGCCAACAGACGCTTTTCGACGGACACGGACGCTCCTCGCATCGCTGACTCCCTCGGATCACCGCACCGGCCTGGCGTGCGCCGGCCGCTACGGCGCATTCTCGCGCCTGGCCAGTTTGCGACGCCAGTCGTTTTCAGGTTCCGTTCAGGCTGCCTGGACCGCTAGGATGCCGCGGTGGTCTCGGTCTTGTTCGCGCTGCTCACGTCCGTATGCAACGGCACGGCGTCGGTGCTGCAGCGGATGGCCGCGCAGACCGCGCCCGCCGACAAGGCGCTGCACCTGTCGCTGTTCGGCTACCTGATCAGGCGCAAGGTATGGCTGGCCGGCATCGCGATGGTGACCCTGGCGGCGGTCTGCCAGGCCGCGGCGCTCGACACCGGCCCGGTGGCGCTCGTGCAGCCCATCTTCATCATCGAGCTGCCGTTCACCCTGCTGGTGGCCAGCAAGGTGAACCACCGCCGGCTGCCGGCCGCGACCTGGTGGGCGGTGGGCCTGGTCACGGTCAGCCTCGGCGGCGGGCTCGCCGCCGCCGCGCCGTCGGGCGGCGGCACGCACGCGCCGCTCACGGTCTGGGTGACCGCGCTGATCGTCACCGCCGGCTTCGAGGCCGTGGTCATCGGCGTGGGCGTCCGGGCCAGCGGCAACGTCCGGGCGGCCGCGCTCGGCCTGGCGGCGGCCTGCGGCTACGCACTGACCGCCGCGCTGCTGAAGACCGCGGTGTCGAACCTGTCCCGCGGCGTCGTGCCGTTCTTCACCTCCTGGCAGCTGTACGCGACCGCGGCCGCCGGGGTCGGGGCGCTGTTCCTGCTGCAGAACGGCCTGCAGGCCGGGATGCTCGTCGCGGTCCAGCCGCCGCTGACCCTCGGCGACGCGCTGATCAGCTCGTGCTACGGTGTCACGCTGTTCAACGAGACCGTGCGGACCGGCCCGTGGCTGGTCCTGGAGATCGCGGCCGTCCTCGCCATCGCCGTCGGCTGCGTCCAGCTGTCCCATTCGCTGAGCATGGTCCACCAGGCCCAGGAGCAGGCCCAGCCCGTCCCGTAGCCGGGCGAGGCACAATGGCCTGGTGGACGTCGACGTGGTGGTGGTCGGGGCCGGGGCGCTCGGGCTGAGCACCGCGCTGCACTGCGCGCTTTTCGGGCGGTCGGTTGCGGTGCTCGAGCGCATCGCCAGGACCGCGAGGCACCGCGAGTTCCCGGCCGCCGAGCTGGCCCGGTCCCGCCGCTGGGACGCCGACGTCCGCGAGGCCACCCCGGCGCAGCTGGCCGACGGCCTCGGCTACTACAAGCCGGCCGGCCGGTTCGTGGCCGGGGCCGCTGGCAGTACGCCCACTACTACGACCCGGCGGGTCCCGAGCCGCCCGAACCGCCCGAATAGGAGTGCCGATGCCACGGCTGGCTTTCTGCGGCCATCGCGGGCTGACCGCCGCGACGGGGTCGCTGGTCGACCGGACGGTCCGGGCCGCGCTCGCCGCGGACGCGGCGGACCTGACCGGCCTGTCCTGCCTGGCCGACGGGGCGGACCAGATATTCGCCCGCGCGATCACCGCCGTCGGCGGCCGGCTCGAGGTGGTGATCCCGGCCGAGCGCTACCGCGACGTGCTGCCCGAGGCGGCGCGCCTCGGCTACGACGAGCTGTTCGCCGTGGCCGCCGGGGTGCACCGGATGCCGTTCAGGGACCCGTCGGCACGGTCGTACATGGCCGCGGGCGAGTTCATGATCGACCACGCCGACAGGCTGTACGCGGCCTGGGACGGCCGGGCGGGCCGCGGCTACGGAGGCACCGCCGACGTGGTCGCCTACGCCCGCAGGCGAGGCATCCCGGTGCACGTCATCTGGCCAGACGGCGCCGAGCGCGACTGAGCGGCGGGCGGCTAGCTCCGGATATACACCGGCTCGCCGGGGATCTGGATCAGCGTGTGGAAGAACGCGGCGATGTCCATCGGGATCCGCACGCAGCCGTGCGAGACCGGCTGCAGCGGCACCGGGATGTCGCCGTGGATCGCGTACGCGGTGCCGATGAAGAACACCGGGTTGTACATGTAGCCGAGCGGCACCGTGACCCAGCCGGGGGCGAAGGACAGGGTGTGGAAGTCGCCCGTCGGCGTGATGGCGTAACCGCAGCCGCCGCCGGGCGAGCAGTAGTAGTAGCCGCCGCCGGTCGAGACGTGGCTGATCAGCTGGACCTGGTTGTTCTTGTACAGGACCAGGACCTCGATGCCCAGGTTGATCTCGATCCGGTCGGCGCCGCCCTTCGGCACGAGCACCTTGGGCGCGCGGGGGTTGGCCAGCGCCTTCTGCATCGCCGAGTCCACGTAGTCCTCGCCGGGCAGCCCCTGGACCTCCTGGAACGCCCAGACGGCCTCCTCGGTGTCGAGGCCGAAGCTGCCGTCGATCGGGCCCGGGTAGTACTTGAGCGCGGCCAGCCGGCGCTGCAGCTGCTTGACCGCCTCGCCGCGCATGCCGAGCGTGAGCGTCCTCGCCGGGGCGGCCGGGGCCGCGCGCACCGACGAGGCCGCGTGCGCGGGCGTGGTGGACGAGGCAGCCGTCAGTGCAACGACGGCGACAAGGGGCATGACCAGGACAGACATCCACAGGCGACGCATCCGTTAACCTCCGCAGCACGATCCGAGGCAACATCGGCGCCCCGCTAGCCGGCAGATACCTCAAGATTACGCCGTGACGTCACAAACCCCTACGACCGCCACATCTCGATCCGATCGCGGCTCAGTCTCATGATCGACTTCATTGCCGCAGCGATGCCGGGGCTCACGCCCGTTCGCGCGGCCCGCCGGCCGGCTCATCTGGCGGCCCCGCGGCCAGCCCGAAGACGATCACCGCGCAGGCAAGCGCCGACAGCGCGCCCAGCCCGTGCACCCAGGCAGGCCCGCCGAACACCAGCAGCCCGACCCCCGCGACGAGCGTCACAACCGCGGCCACCCCAGCCACCCGCGCCCGCGAGACCCGCGCCCCGGTCGGCCGCCCCCCGGAACCCCGCGCCGAGCCCGCCGCGGCCTCTCCAGCACCAGCGGCCTCTCCAGCACCAGCGACACCGGCAGCATCCAGCCGCCCGCGCAGCACCAGCGTGTACAGCAGCAGCAGCGAGGGCACGAGGACGAGCGCGCCGACGGCGACGCCGATGATCGTGGCGATCAGCGTGGCGCGGGGCGCGGCGGCCGCCGCCACGGTCAGCCCGGGCAGCAGCCGCGGCTCCTGCGCGGCGGCCCAGCCGGTGATGACCGCGGCGACCGCGAGCGCGGCCGAGGCCCGGGCGAGCGCGAACCGGCCAACCCACACCAGCACCATCGTCACCACCCCGGCCAGCGCGCACACGCACACGAGCGCGAGCCCGAGGCCGCCGGTCAGCCCGTTCCACAGGTACCGCGGCGCGGAGGCGCGGACCACGAACAGACCGGCCAGCGCGAGCGCCCCGGCGAGCACGCCGCTGGCCAGGGCGCGGGCGCGGAAATCGTGCACCACCGCCCGTTCGGCCAAACGACGGGCGTCGGCGGCGAGGTAGACGGCGGCGAGGTACCCGGAGAAGGCTACGGCGAGTACCCCCGCGAGGACCGAGACCGGGTTCAGCCAGGAGGTGATCAGGTCGCCGCGCGCGTTGCCGACCGGCACCCGGCCGGTCGCGATCCCGCCGATGACCGTGGCGAGCGCGAACGGCGTCAGCACAGACGACAGCGCGAACACGTTCTCCACCGCGCGCACCCCGCGGCCGCCGGCCTCGAGCTGGCTACGGAGGGCGTACATGGCGCCGCGGAAGATGATCCCGACGGCCGCGATGAACAGCGGGATCGACAGCGTGGACACGATCGAGCCGAACGCCACCGGGTAGCACGTCCAGGCCACGGTCAGCACGAAGATCAGCCAGACGTGGTTGGCCTCCCAGACCGGCCCGATCGCGTGCCTGGTGTGCTCGCGGGTGGCGGCCACCCCGGCCTGCCCGCCGCCGGGGAGCAGCGTCCACAGGCCCGCGCCGAAGTCGGCGCCGGACAGCACGGTGTACGCGGTGATGCCGACCAGGATGAACACCATCGGGACGTCAGCCAGCATCGCGAGCCCCCGGCGCGTCCTCGTCGAAGGCGTCCAGCGGCACCCGGCTGAACCGGCGCAGGATCCAGACCATCACCAGGGCCAGGCCGAGGTAGACGAGCGACAGCGTGCCGTAGCCGACCGGGATGCCGTGCGCCCCGGTCACGGCCTGGTCGACCCGCATCACGTCGTAGACGATCCACGGCTGCCTGCCGACCTCGGTGGTGATCCAGCCCGCGATCAGCGCCACCACCGACAGCGGCCCGGCCGCCACCACCGCCCAGTAGAACCACCGGGCCTGGGGGAGCCGGCGCCGGCGCAGCCTGATGTACAGGTAGACCAGCCCCAGCAGGCCGAGCAGCGTGCCGATGCCGACCATGGTCTGGAACGCGAACCTGACCACGTTGACCGGCGGCTGGTCGGCGAGCGGGACGATGTCCAGGCCCTTGACCACGGCGTTCGGGTTGTGGAAGGCGAGCAGCGAGAGCAGCCGCGGGATCTCGATCCCGTACACGACCGCGTGCCCGTTGTACCAGCCGAGCAGGTGCTCCGCGGCGCCCCGGGTGGTCGTCGCCAGCCCCTCCATCGCGGCCAGCTTGACCGGCTGGTACTGCGCCACGTCCCTGGCCGCCCAGTCGCCGACCACGATCTGGATCGGCGAGGCGACCGCCGCCGCGGACAGCGAGATGCCGAGCGCGGTCCGCTCGTACCTGCCGCGCCGCCCGCGCAGGAACCCCCACGCGTACGCCCCGGCCATCAGGAACCCGCAGACGATGTACCCGGCGAAGTACATGTGCACGTACTCGCTGTAGAAGAACGGGTTGGCGAACAGCGCCGACCACGGGTGCGCGTCCACCGCGCGCCCGTCGACCAGGCGGAACCCGGTCGGGTGGTTCATCCAGGCGTTGACCGAGATCACGAAGAACGACCCGGTCACCCCGGACAC
>JASHTQ010000186.1 GCA_030040475.1 Streptosporangiaceae bacterium | reverse complement strand
CTCGTCGCGGGCCTGGAACAGGTCCAGGAACGGGACAGGCCCGTCCGGGCCGGTGAGCTCGACCGTCGGGTCGAACTCCACCATCGGCAGCCGGCGGCGGGCCGCGGCGATGGCGTCGCCTTCGCGGTGTGGGCCTTCTCGCGGATCAGCAGCTGGTCACGGGCGGCCTGCCAGGTCAACGACGGGCGGGCGGCCGGGCCGCGCGGTCGTCGGGTCCTCCGGCATGGGAGGCGGCTCCCGTCCTATGGAGTAAAGATGACGATCTGTTTAAGGAGCAGCGATGAACCGGAACGCCGCACCGCTCGGGGCTCCCTGCTGGGCGATATGGCCGAGGCGCGGGCCGATAACACGTGGAAGCCTTTCTTCTCGACGCAGGACATCGAGCGCACCCTCAAGCTCGCTACTGCGCACGGCGCCACGGTGCGTGTCCCGGCCGTGCCGATCGATGACCTCGGCAGTCAGGCGGTGATCGCCGACCGCCTTCTACCGCCAAGTGCTCGGCTGGGATCCACTCGAGGAGGAAGTCGACGGTCATCACTACGCCGGCTACATGGACCCGGAGAACAACCGGCCAATCGCCGGTATCGGCGACGAGGTGGAGTCACTGGCGCCCGGAGAAGCGCCGTCCTGGTCGGTATTCTGGCAAACCGACGACGTCGACACCTCGGTCGCGAAAGTGAGCGCGCTTGGCGGAGCAGTGCTCACCGAGGCGGCCGACCACGGCCTCGGGCGGGTCGCCCGGGTAGCACCACGCCGACAGCCCACGTGCACGAACCCATCCACCGTTGTGCTTCCCGCCGCGTGTTGCAGGTGGCGGCCCCGGGGCGGACCGCGCCGGTCGTTCCGTCTACGGTCGAGGAACCAGCGCACGACGTCGGTCCGGCCGTGCTGGCAGGCGTAGACGAACGCCTCGGCCATGATCTCCTCCGGATCGGATCCGGCCGGGTTCCTGGGTGGGATAGGGAAGAAGTCGGCGGGGTTGGCGCGCGAGGTCGCGGCGTCGGGTCGCAGCCTGCCGTCGGTATCGAAGCAGGCCTGGACCAGGTCCAGGCGGCCGCACGCGGCATAGGTCCAGAGCGCCTGCGGGACGATGCCGTGCTCGGCGAGCAGGTCGACCATCTGCATGCTGCCAGCGCCGATGGCGTTCTCCAGCGGCCTGATGCCGCGGGCAGCAGGCGCACATACTCCACCCGGTCGGAGCGGACGGCCTGGGGCAGCGGGAGGTCCAGGCCGGTGGCCTAGCCGATCGGGACATCGACGGCGGCCCGCGGCACGCCGATCCCCTCGCCGGGCTTGGCACCGAGGATTTCCCCCATGGCGAGCATCTGCAGCAGGCTGTCGGCCTGCCCGGCCGTCAGCTGCGCCAGCCGGCCGGTGTCGCCGGCCGCAGGGCTTCGGCCTCCGGGCGCAAGCGCCGCCACCTCTCCTGGCGTTCGGCGGCATCCCGCTGGGATTGCTCGGCGCCCTCGACGAGCTCCCGCCAGACCGGGAAGCCGACCTCCCCGGGCGATGACCAGCCGCGCGCCGCGAAGCTCGGCGGCGGCGTCGGCGGCAGCGGCACATCTGGGGACGGTGGCAGCGGCACACCTGGGGACAGAGGCCCGCAACCGCGCCAGCGCGCCCGGGTCGCCGCGGCGCAGCTCGGTCAGCAGGGTATCGGCCCGCGAGGCATAGTCGGCTGACCCTCCCCACAGGCGGGAGACCGGCCTGCCGCCCGGCCCCGGGCGGCCGCATCACCCGCCTCGTACATCCGCAGCAGGTGCTTGGCCTGCTCCAGATCCGGATGGGCCGGCGGCCCGGAATGACGATCGGGCACCGCAACCTCCTCCGCCGCCGAGGTCCGCTGTCCCGGCCGGAAAGAGGCTGGTCTTGCCCGGTGCGCTCTGTGCACGGCAACCGCCAGCGTTGACCGCACGGTCACAGGATCGTGATCTTGAGCGTGGCTTCGGCGATCCACTGCGGGCACATGCTGCCCCGGGCGCAGCGGGGCCGCACCGTGGCCATCAGCTCGGCGGTGCCGGGACGCTGCGCGGTGTAGTAGAAGACGCCGGACGTGCAGCGCATGGTCAGCAGGCCGCCGTCGATCCGGGTAGTGGTGCCCGGGCACGAGCCGGGCACGTCGGGGCCGCTGGCCCTGACCGAGGAGTCCACGGTCACGACGAAGTGCTGGCCGGGTGATATCCGCAGCGTCCTGGGCTGGAAGCCCGTACCGAGCCGAACCGCGAAGATGACCGGCGCTGCGGAGACCGGCGCCGGGGACCTGCTTCGGCCCGGCGAGGACGGCCCGGCGGGCGCGGTCGTGGATGACGGCGTGCTCGCGCTTGTCCCTGCGGGCCCGCCGTGCTGGGCGGCGCTGCCGCAGGCGCACAGCGCACCGGTCAGCGCGAGTCCGGTCAGCGCCGCGCTGACCGCGGTCCGGTTCAGCATGACTGCTCCTGCGGGCCGGGAATTGATGCCTCTTGGACGCGGCATCTCCCGTGCCTGGTTCCACTTCGGTTGCCGCCAGGCCGCAGACAGCTGGCGCCACCGCCGGACCCGCCAGCAACCCGGCGAGCCGCCCGGGACGATGCGGCGATCGTGCCAGCCAAGCACTGGACAGCCACCAGACAGCCCGGTCAGGGCAGAACAGACCCGGCGATACATAACAAACACGCAGATCTGTACTCGTCGGCGGCGGCACGGCGGAATCCGGTGACAATGCCTATCGGCGGTTCAGGCGGGGCTGTTGTTCGCGGGTGCTGAGCCGTCGGCGTAGGGCCTCCCCGCCTATTGAGGCGATGTGGTCGAGGTCACCGCACACGACGAGGCAGCTCCGCGGCCGGGACAGGCCGACGTAGAGGTACTCGCGGTTACGGGTCTGGTCGCGTATGCCGTTGACGGCGAGGATCACGGCCGCCCGCTCGAGTCCTTTGAAGCCGAGGACGTGGCCGTAGAACACGTCCTCGGCGGCGAGGAAGGCGTCCCAGTAGCCGTCCCAGCCGTGGTAGTCGAGCATCTCCTTCTGCAGCGGGTGGCGTCTGCCGGTCACCAGCAGGGCGATCTGTCCCGGCTGCCAGCCCTCGTCGAGGAGCCGGTCGACCTGGGAGTCGGCCTCGTGGACTGCCTCCTCCGGCGGGCATTGCACAAACCGGACAGGCGGGCCGTCCATGCCACGGTACCTGGCCTGCCCGTCGGCGAGGGACCCGAACACCTGGGCGATCTGCCTGGTGTTGCGGATGTTCTCATCCAGCACGAACGGCGGCAGCGGGATCGGCACCTCGCCATAGCGTTCGAACACCCGCTGCGCCTCGTCCAGGAACGCGTACAGCCCGCCGGTCTGCGGGTCGCGCAGGCACGCCAGAGTGGGCGGCCACCAGGCCGCGCCGAAGTCCTGCGCCTCGTCGACGATAACCGCGTCGAACTTTTCCTCCCTGCCCAGGCGGGCGGCGAGCACGCCCATCTGCGCAGGCAGCCTCTCCTCGTAGTAGGCGCTGTTCGCCGCGGAATCCGGGTCCTGCGGCGGCGGGTCGGCGCCCCAGGCCAGCGGCAGGGCGTGGAACAGGCCGACGTACGCCGGGCGGCTCGCCGCCGGCCACCCGGCGGTCACCCGCTGCAGGAACCGGGCCAGGCCGCGGGAATAGCAGACCAGGGCGACACGCTCGCCGCCAGCGGCCAGCAGGCGGGCGTGCTCCAGCGCAAGCCAGGTCTTGCCGGTGCCCGCGCTGCCGATCACCTTCAGCCGCCGCTGCATGCGCAGCATCCTGGCGACCTTGGCCTGGTCACGGGTCAGCTGGTCGACGTAGACCTCGTTCTCCTCCGCCCACGACAACAGCGACGCCTGCCCAGGCAGCTGGCCTTCCACGACGTCCAGCAGCGACTCCAGCCCCGCGCGCGTGAGCGGAGCGTGGCCCGCGCCATGCCGGTCGATCGCGGCGCGGATCCGGTCACCAGCGGCCCCCAGATCGCCGCTGGCCAGGACCATATCGCGGGCGCACCCGGCATACGACCAGCCAGCGCCGACGCCGGTAAAGGGGAACGCGACCAGGTGGGCGAAGCGGGCGGCGGCGGCCTCACTGCCGTGCTGGGCCAGCAGCCGCTGCAGGACATGCTGGCAGTCCTGGGCCTGGACGACGGGATCCCTGATCGGATGCGTACCGCCGCGGGAAGACTGATACCACTGCCCGTGGTCGAGGCTGACCTGCCCGCCCTTCACCTCGATGACCGCAACGCCGACGCCAGGCCAGCCGACCACAAGATCGGCCTCGTACTCCGCGGCACGCTCGATCATCGCCACCGAGTGCAGCAGAGCCGCATCAGCGGGAAGCTGGTCACGCAGTACCTCCCAGACCCGCCGCTCGGCCATACGGCCAGCGCCGAACACGGGCTCGGGCGGATAGCAGCGCGGCATGACCGCATTCTGCCGCAACCGCCCGGTCACGTCCCCGTCCTGCCATCATCGCCGCATCGCGCGCCGTTCCGGCCGGACTCCCGGCATAAGACACCCCAAGTCCGGGGACGCCGACCTGCGCTCGGCACGCGGCTAGCCAGGAATCCTGGTCGCGGGCGAGGGCGCCGGTCATCATGAGACCAGCAGGTCGGCGAGTGTCGCTTGTCGTTACCCGAGCCGGATGGGTCTGGGATGGACGGAGCGGTGCGTGACCAGTCATAGCGACGAGGGCCCTGACCGGATTGGGGTCGTTATCGCCGATCACGACCCTGGCTGGCCGTTGCGTTTCGCCGCGCTGGGCGGTCGGCTCCGGGACTCGCTCGGGCCGGTGGCAGTGCGCATTGACCACATCGGCTCGACCTCGGTTCCCGGCTGAGTGTCGTCAAGTGGTTTGGGTTCTGGCCCGCGTCTCGTGATGATCACGATGGATTTGCCTGCTGGTAACGGGGCTTGTGGGTCACAGGCCCCGCAAGAAGGGGCTTGTGGGTCACGAGCCCCGCTCAGGGCATCGTGCTCAGTGACTGGTGGTCCCTGTGAGGTGGATGATGCGAATGGCCGGCAGATGACGGTCGTGTCCATCACGAGATATGGCCCAGATCCGCCAGCGAATGGCCGGAACACGGCGATCAAGACGCCGGGGGGCCGGTACCGCTTCCGCGGCCGCAATGGAGCCAGCCAGCGAATGGCCGGAACACCGGCACCGCAGTCGTCAAGTCCGGCCCCGGCAGGCTGCCGCAATGGAGCCGGCCAGCGAATGGCCGGAACACCTCGTCCTGTCCAGCGACGACCCGGCGCCCAAGCGGAAGCCGCAATGGAGCGAATGGCCGGAACACTCGGACCAGTCGATCGCCGCGGCGGCGGGCAGCACGCCGCAATGGAGCCGACCAGCGAATGGCCGGAACACGTAGTCGGTGTACGTCCCGGAC
>JASHTQ010000185.1 GCA_030040475.1 Streptosporangiaceae bacterium | reverse complement strand
CCCCGGCCCCGCGCCTAGCCCCGGAGGTATGAATGATCTCTCGCTCGCACCGCCGTCATCACGCATCTCCGCTGCCTTCGCCCGGAATTGCCTTTTGCCCGGAAACGTCCCTCACCAGTAAGGTTTCCCGCCCACACCGCCGGTCAAGCCTGATAGCCGGCACGAAACCCCAGACTTCACCGGTAACCCAGCGTTCCCTAGCGACCCCTCTGTGCCACCTCGCAGCTCCGAGGCGATCGTCTGCACTAAGCCCCGCCTGTCCCTGTGCCCGCATCCATCGCATAGCGAACGCCAGTTTGAACATGATTTCCGTTTATGTGGTTGATCCGTGCTTCGTGGTGGATTTGGTGGATCATAGTGCACCTTTTCATTCACATGGCCCCAATCGACCACGGTAAATGGC
Source organism: Streptosporangiaceae bacterium (assembly GCA_030040475.1). Next base: position 4,304 of record JASHTQ010000185.1, on the reverse strand, counting down.
CACTGACTCGCCCCGTGTATCACAGCCGACCCACCATTACCCGCCGCGTGCGCCGCCCGCCCGCCGCTTCCGCCCTCCGCTCCCGCCGCCCGCCCTCCGCTCCCGGCGGGTACCGCGTCAGAAGCGAACCCTCCGCGCGTCGTGATGATCCTTGCAGGATGCCGTGGTACTCTGCGATGAAGACGCGATATGACGTGAATATCGCTCTAGGTGTCTGAAGGGCAGGGATCGGGATGTCCGCGCCGACTCACAGCGATCAGGATCTTTCCCGGCGCGAGGAGATGACGATCTCGGGTGCGGCCATGGCGGGGGCGCCATGGGGCGCCGCGGTGGTGACCGGCGGGATTGTCGCAGCGGCGGATCTTGGCCTGCACGTCATCGGTACCAGCCTCGGCATAGGAGCCCTGTCCGGGTCCGTTGCCCTGGGCGTGGCCGCGTTCTTCGTGGTGGCCGCGGTGGGTGCCCTGTGGCGGGGGAAGGGCCGCGCCATTCGCTGGGCGCGAAGGAACCCATGGCGCTTCGCGATCATGCCCGCGGTCGCGACCGCGGCGATCGCGTTCGTCCTGGCCGTGGTCACCGGCGGCGGCATGATCGACGGGGTGCTGAGCGGGCTGTGGCACGGCGGCGCCGTGTTCGGCCTGACCGGCGTGGTCGGCGTGGTCGGCAAGTCGAGGAAGCAGACTTCCTGACAGACCGCCGGTTAGCTCGGCAGGCTGGGCAGCGCCGTCTTGTCGGATGTCGCGCGCTCGGCCGAGCGCAGGATCGAGTAGATCGTCGCGCGTTCCGCGTCCAGCCTGCCCAGCGCCCTGTTGAGCACCGCGTTGGCCGCGACGCGCGCGGGCACGCTGGTGGCAGTCAGCACGTTTACCATGTCCAGCTGCGCCGGCAGGGCATAGCGGAAGGACCAGGCCACGAAGTCGTTGGTGCACGCCACGAGGTTGAAGCTGGCCAGCGACTCCGTCACCTGGTACTGCGTGAGGTCGTCCAGCGGCTCGTTGTTGGCGAGCGAGCAGTTCGCCGCGTTGTAATTCACCAGCTTGATGGCGGTCTTGAGGTCCGCCTTGTCGCCGGCCAGCACGGCGCTCAGCGCCTGCTGGGATTCCCGCACCCCGCCGGCGCACGATTCCACCCCGGCGTTCATGTCGTTCATGTAGGCGTTGAGGTCGGAGACCTGCTGCGCGCGTGACGGCTTGTGCGAGAGGGAGACCAGCACGGTGCCGCCGACCAGCACGAGCGCCGCGAGCAGCAGCACCCAGATCGGGATGCGCCGTACCGGCCAGCCGCTGTGCCTGATCGGTACGTACGGCGGATCCGTGGTGGTCGGCGTGTCCACTGGCTACCCTCCCGTGGCTAGCGCGATGCCCTTTTTGAGGTCGGCCTGGGTAACCGCGCCGTAGATCCGGTCCACGATGCGGTGCTTGGCGTTCAGGAAGAAGGTCTGCGGCAGCGCGCTGACGCCGTAGGCGTAGGCCGCGGTGAGCTGAGGGTCCCAGCCGACCGGATAAGTGACGCCCTTGGCACCGGCGAACTTCAGCGCGTTGGCCATCACGTCGTTCTCGTCAAGGCCCACCAGCGCCACCTTGCCGTGCTCGGCGCGGTAGAACTTGGCGAGCAGCGGGGTTTCCTGCTGGCACGGCGTGCACCAGGACGCGAAGAAGTTCACGATGAGCGGCTTGCCCGCGTAGTCGCTGAGCGAGATCTGCTGCCCGGAATGGCCAAGGACGGGGAAGCTGAAGGCGGGCGCCACCCGGTCGGCCGCCGGGGCCGCCCGGACCCCCGGGGCCGCAGGCGAGTCCGCGCTCGCCCAGGCGAAGGCGGCCACCGACGCGACGACGCACAGCACGATAATCCCCGAGACGAGCCTGTGCCGCCGCACCGAAGCCCACACAGAACCGATCGCACCCGCCCAGCTCATGGACTGAGCGCCGTCGCCGCGACCGTCATCGGCCGGCTGGGCGCCGTCGCCGCGACCGTCGTCGGCCGGCTCAGTAACGTCGCCGCGACCGCCGCCCGCCGGCTCACGAACGTCTTCGCTCATTTCTCGCTTCAACTCCCGGCCGCCTGTCACGGTTTCCGTGCCAGTTTGCCACCGCCGGAGTCCATCGCCGCCGGGGTCGGCGGCAGCAGGGTCGGCGGGCCGGAAGGCGCGGGCAGCAGCAGCTCGAACTCGCTGCCGTGCCCCGGCGTGCTGCGTACCTCGACCTCGCCGCCGTGGGCGCGCGCGACCGCGCGCACCAGCGCGAGCCCGAGCCCCGTTCCCCGCGGGTGCCCGCTGTCGCCGCTGCGGAACCGGTCGAATATGTGCCGCAGCAGTTCGGGCGGGATGCCCTGGCCGCCGTCCGCGACGATCATGCGCACGGGGGACCCGGCAGAACCGGGAGCCACGACCGACAGCTTGATGACGTCGTCGTCGGCGGTGTGCCGCACCGCGTTCTCAAGCAGGGCGTCGACGGCGAGGCTGAGCCGCTCCCTGTCCGCCTGCACGATGGCCTCGTCCAGCCTGCCCACCTGCCAGCGGCGATTGGCGGTCGGCCGCCACCGGCGCAGGATCTCCATGATGAAGCTGTCCAGCGCGACCGGTTCGAGGCGGAGGAACTCAGGTCCCTCGGCTGCGGTGATGACGAGCAGCCGCTCGGCGATCCGCCGCAGCCGGTTGAGCTCGCCGAGCACGACCTGGATGTCGTGCCCCTCCTGGCGGCCGACCCGCGCCCTGGCGAGCAGTTCGGCGTGGCCGAGCGCGATCGTGATCGGGGTGCGGAGCTGATGCGAGGCGTCCTGCAGGAACCTGCGGTGCGCGGCGAGCAGCCTGGCGTTCTCCTCGCCGACCAGGCGTGACTCGCGCTCTGCGGCCAGCTTGTGCCGCACGTTCCAGATCATGGCCAAGAACAAGGCCGCCATCAGCGGCACCTCGGTGGGCTCGGCGCCCTGCGCCACGTCCACGCCGACGTCGGTGGCGGTCGTGGCCATGACCACGACGATGACCCACAGGGCGGGATAGGGAGACCAGGTGCGGAACCCGTACACGAGGGTGACGCAGATCCAGATGACATGCGTGGGGATCGTCGCCCAGCCGGGAAAGGCGAAGATGGCGACCAGGTTGACCGCGGAGAAGGCCGCCCATGCGACGTCGAGCAGCCAGGGCCGGAACGGTCGGCTGACCCTTATCCCGAGCCTGACCGGCCGGGAAATTCGGCCCGCGGTGCCGACGTCAGTGGTCGGCAAGCTGATACCCCTCCCCGCGCACCGTCTTGATCAGGTCGAAGCCGAGCTTCGACCGCAGCCGCCGGACGCATACGTCGACGACGTTCGAGCCAGGGTCGAAGTCGTAGCCCCACACGGTCGCCAGCAGCTGGCCCTTCGGCACCGACTGGCCGGCGTGCTCCGCGAGCTCCCGGAGCAGCAGGAACTCCAGCCTGGTCAGCGGCACCGCCCCGGCTCCGATGTCGGCGACGAGGCGGCTCACGTCCAGGGTGAGACAGCCGGCCCTGATGAATTCCCCGACCCGGCCAGGCCCCAGCAGGTCGGCACCGCCGCCGCGCAGCCTGACCCGGACCCGGGCCAGCAGTTCGGCCAACGAGAACGGCTTGGTGAGGTAGTCCTGCGCGCCGAGCTCCAGGCATTCGACCTTGGCGGCGACGTCCGCCAGGCAGGACAGCACAAGCACCTCCTGGTCCGGCCGCGCGGCGAGCAGTCGTTCCAGCACCACCTGCCCCGCCAGGTCCGGCATGACCAGGTCCAGGATGACGAGGTCGTAGTGGCGTTCCTGGGTGCGGCGCAGCGCGTCCGTGCCGGTGGCGGCGAAATCGGTCACGTAGCCGGCCGCGCCGAGTGCGCGGCCGATGAAGGACCGGATTCCCGGCTCGTCGTCGACGACGAGAATCCTGGGAACGACCGTATCCGTTGGCTGGGTGGCGGTGGCCTGAACCGCTTCCTGCGACGTCTTCGCTCCTTCGCCGCTGATCGCTGCCTGTGCTCTTGACCCGCTCCCGCCCCGGGGATCGCCGGTCAGACGGCCGACCTGGAGGTACCGGCCGCCGGACCACGCTCCCAAATAACCGCTTATGCGTTGTTGCTGATGTTTCTACTCTGGTCAGTCGCCGGTCAAGTGTCGCTCACCGGTGACGTCGTATCTGTTACGGAGCTGTGTCACAAACGATTGCAACCGGTGCCCAAAGCACTACCCCGAGCATCGGGTGCAGCCCGCTGACCTGCTGGAAGTCATGCAACCTGCGACATAGCCAGGGCAGTCGTGCGACTTAGGCGTGGCCGCAAGGAACCCGCCGCCGGCGGAGCCGCCCCCGACC
>JASHTQ010000184.1 GCA_030040475.1 Streptosporangiaceae bacterium | reverse complement strand
CAACGGGACCGCGCCGATCGAGGTGTCCTCGGGCAAGCGCAAGGTCTACCGGCTGTCCCGGCGCGGGAACCGGCGGCTGAACCACGCCATCCACATGGCCGCGATCACCCAGATCCGCAACCGGCACAGCGAGGGCCGCGCCTGCTACGAGAAGAAGCTGGCCGAGGGCAAGACCCCCAAGGAGGCCCTGCGCTCGCTGAAACGGCAGGTCAGCAACGCCATCTTCGCCTGCCTGCAGGCCGATGCCCGCCGCGCTGCCGTGCGCTTGAAGGACCCGGGAGGGCAGACGGGGAACGGCTCTGTCGCCAGCGCGGCCGGCTCGCACCCCAGGCGCCGGCTCTTCGGACAAGCCACTCCCAGGCCCGTTCCCCACCCTACGACCGCAGTGGGCAGCCTAGCGCCAGGCCCCGCCGCCCGGGGCAGGGCCGGCCATACTCGGCAACGAGGAAGGCCACGGGTCAAAAACCGCTGGTAACGCCCCAGCGCCCGGAGGGCACCCCATAAGCCTGGAAGTAAGGCTCACGACGCCCTTGACACAAAGAGGCATTCGATAGGTACGCCGAGCGAAACGTGGCGGGGTAACCCGTTCCCGGCGCAGATCTGGGTGATCGGGCACGGTCGGTGACGCGCGGTCGTAACGGAGAACCGGTGTGCTCTCGCTGGTGAGGTGGCCCTTGACTGGGCTTTAACACTGTATAAGAATAACGATCGATGATAAAGGAGACAGGGACGTCTGGATGGCGGCAGGCCCGCCGCCGCTCCGCGCGCGACGCGATCGTCGAGGCCGCCTGGGCGCTGGTGCGGGACGAAGGCCTGGCCGGGTTGTCGCTACGCGACCTGGCCCGCCGGGCCGGGATCAGCCCGCCCACCGTGTACGCCTACTTCGACTCCAAGAACGCGATCTACGACGCCATGTTCGGCGCGGCCGCTGCCCAGTTCGCCGACCGGATGGCCGAGCCGTACTCATGCCAGGACCCTCGCGACCTGCTGATCGCCGGGGCCCGGCGGTTCGCCGAGTTCTGCACCGGCGACCTGGAACGCTATCAGCTTCTGTTCCAGCGCTGCGTGCCCGGATTCGAGCCGTCACCACAGTCCTACGCGCCAGCGCTGCGTGCCCTGGCCGGCGCCCGGGACGTGCTGGCGCTCAACGGCATTACCGACCCGCGGCACCTGGACCTGTGGACCGCGCTGATCACCGGGCTGATCAGCCAGCAAGTCTCCAACGACCCGGGCGGCGAACGCTGGACAGACCTGATCGAGGACTCCGTGGCGATGTTCCTGGCCCACTGCCAGCCCGCCGCCGCCCGCCCATCCGCACCCGGTCCCGCCCCACCCGAAGGAGCCCCGTCATGACCATGACCACGACCGACGTCACCACCATCACGCCGCTGGCCCACCAGGAAGCCATGCAACTCCAGGCCCACGAGCTCGACCGCACCCTGACGCTGCTGCGATCCCTGGACTCCGCATCATGGGCTGCGGCCACCGACTGCCCCGCCTGGGACATCCGCGCGATGTACCAGCACGTGCTCGGTGCCTGCGAAGCCGGCGCGTCCATGCCGGAGAACATCCGCCAGCTTCGCCGGGCACGTGCCCACCGCAGGCAGCACGGCGGCCCGCTGGAAGCCGCACTGTCAGCCGTGCAGGTCCGTGACCGGGCCGGCCTCAGCCCCGCCCAGGTCGTCCAGCGGCTTGAGGCTATCGCCCCGAAGACCGTCCGCGGCCGCACCCGCACGCCGGCACTGGCGCGTCGTCACGCCCGCCTGACCGTCGACGGGCCGGTCTTCGAAAAGTGGAAGCTCGGTTACCTCATCGACACCATCTACCTGCGCGACCTGTGGATGCACCGCATCGACGCTGCCCGCGCCGCCGGACAGGCACCCCAGCTCACCGCCGGCCACGATGGCCGCATCGTGGCCGACATCACCGCCGAATGGGCACGCCGCCACGGCCAGCCGTTCCTGCTCGACCTCACCGGCCCCGCCGGCGGCAGCTACGCCCGCGACCCCGCCAGCCCCGCTACCCAGCGCATGTCCCTGGACGCCGTCGAATTCTGTCGCGCCCTGGCCTGCCGCGCCCCCGCAGCCGGCCTGCTCAACACCATCGTCCCCTTCTGAAACGCTCCCGGCAGCGGCGGGCGACCCTCACCCACCGGAAAAGCCGCCTGAATGCACGGGCTGACGAATCGGCGGAGTCTACTTCCGACCCGGACCAGCGCTGCGCCGCGTACCACCCTGATAGCTCGTTACCTGCTGCCCGAACCGGACGATCTGCGCGTGCGCTGGCCTGTTGTTCCCGCTCCGAAGAGAAACAAATACTAAGCGTTATGAGCGAGTTGCGACCAATTGTTCGAGGACTATTCGTTTGTGTTCTGCTAGCGCCCACATCAAGTAGATCAGCGAATGGCAGGGCCGCCAACTTGTACCGGAGGTCCGTTGCCTGACCGTGGCCATGAGGGAAGCGGCTTTGCGCAGCGTTCTCCGGGCAACTCGTGTATCACCGCCGGGATCGGGCCGCAACGGAGCCTTCGCCCGGCACGCTGAGACGACATCAGCAGGCCGGGCGCTGGCCGCCAGCCAGGCACCGCCGGTACGGTCCCCGTGACCGAGCGAGCGGGGCGGCC
>JASHTQ010000183.1 GCA_030040475.1 Streptosporangiaceae bacterium | reverse complement strand
CCCGAGCCGTTCGTGCGGGCCGCGGAGTCGACCGGGCCGCTGCGCGCCTTGCCCGAGGACTCCTCGGACCGGGACTGACCCGCCCGCTGCCGCTCGCGCCACCAGGTGCCGTACACCACCCGGGCGAAGCGCATCCCGTAGAAGAAGTTGTTCACCCCGGGCAGGTGCAGCCCGTACAGCGGGTTCTGGCCCTTCTTGCTCTCGCCGACCCGCCTGCGGTGGATGGTGGCGGGCACCTCGGCCACCTTGTAGCCGTGCGTGATGACCCCGATCAGCAGCTCGGACGCCTGGTACTGCGGCTGCTCGAGCCGGACGGCGCCGGTCACCTCGGCGCGCATGGCCCGCAGCCCGAACGTGGTGTCGCTGACCTTCTGCCCGGTCAGCATGCTGATCGTGGCGGCGAAGAAGCGGACGCCCGAGCGGCGGACCAGGTCCTTGGTCTCCTGGCTGCCGAGTGTTCTCGACCCGGTGACGAAGTCCGCCTCGCCGGCCACGACCGGCCCGAGCACGCGTTCCATCTCGGCCGGGTTGTACTGGCCGTCCGCGTCGGTCGTGATGATGTAGCTCGCCCCGCCCTCCCGCGCCAGCCGGTAACCCAGCCGCAGCGCGGCGCCCTGGCCGCGGTTGACGGGAACGTCGCAGACCATGGCCCCGGCCGTGAGAGCCTCCTTGACCGTCCCGTCCGCGCAGCCGTCGGCGACCACGATGGCCGCGGTGGCCTGCCCGCATATCTGCGCGGGCAGCGCCTCGATGACCGGGCCGATCGCGCCCTCCTCGTTGTAGGCCGCGATCACGATCGCGGCCGGCGGCAGCGCGGTGGCCTGCTCGCCGTAGGTCTCGTTGAACGCCTCGATGGCCTTGTCGTCCACGGCCTTGTCGGCCGGGTTCCCGTAGGTCATGCCGCTACCCCCGCTCCAGGCGCGGGAACGATTGCGCGGCCGATGAACCCGCCGCCGGTGGCTAGGACGCGGGAACGATACGCCATGCGTGCTCCGTTCAGCATGTTAAGTCGATCACGTTTCGGTGCGTGCCAGGCCGCTACCGGGGTGAGCTGGCGCGTCGTTCTGGCTACGCGCAGGCGGCCTGATTCGCCATCCGGTTCTACCGGTTTTCCGCTTGCTCACGCTACCCGGACGCGCTGAGAGTTTCCTGGTGAATGGCTGGCAACGTGACATAACGGCGGCAAACCCGGGCCAGTGTACCTGCCGGTCACCACTGGGACGGGCCACGATCCCGCCTCGTGCCACTCGGCGGGCTGGCGGCGGGATCGCGACCGGTATGGCATGCTGTGCGAGGTAGCAACGCGGAGGAACGCCGGTGCGAAGCCGGGGCTGTCCCGCAACTGTGACCGGGAGCGAGGTCGCCGCCACCTGCCCGGGAGCCAGAGACTCCGGCTGCCGCATGTTCCGGACTTCGGGCGCGGAAACCCGGGAAGGACTGACTCGATGGCCACGACCGGCGCGCCGGCCTATCCATTCGCCGGCATCGTGGGGATGGCGGACCTGAAGCTCGCGCTGCTGCTCAACGCGGTGTCCCCGGCCATCGGCGGGGTCCTCGTCCGGGGCGAGAAGGGCACCGCGAAGTCCACCATGGTGCGCGGCCTTGCCGCGCTGCTGCCGCCCGTGCCCGTGGTCCCCGGCTGCCCCTACTCCTGCGATCCGGCCGCCCCCGATCCCGGCTGCCCCGCAGGCCCGCACCAGCCCGGCGCCGCCCCGGCCGCCGGCCAGCCCGCCACGGCCCTCGAAGTCCGCCCGGTGACGCTCGCCGAACTGCCTGTCGGCGCCACCGAGGACCGGCTGACCGGCTCGCTCGACATCGAGCGCGTGCTGACCGAGGGCACGACCGCCTTCCAGCCCGGCCTGCTCGCCGCGGCCAACCGCGGCATCCTCTACGTCGACGAGGTCAACCTGCTCCACGATCACCTGGTCGACCTGCTGCTCGACGCCGCGGCACTGGGCGTCAACTACGTGGAGCGCGAGGGCGTCTCGGTTCGGCACGCGTCGCGCTTCATCCTCGTCGGCACCATGAACCCCGAGGAAGGCGAGCTGCGCCCGCAGCTCCTCGACAGGTTCGGCCTGACCGTCCAGGTCACCGCCAGCCAGGATGCCGCCGAACGCGCCGAGGTGGTCCGCCGCAGGCTCGCCTTCGAGGCAGACCCGGCCGCGTTCGCCGAGCGGTTCACCGGCGAGGGCGCCGCGCTCGCGGACCAGGTCGCCGCGGCCCGGGCCAGGCTCCCCGAGGTCCGCCTGCCCGACGCCGTGCTCCGGCAGATCTGCGCGGTCTGCAGCGCGTTCGGCGTGGACGGGATGCGTGCCGACCTGGTCATTGCCCGGACCGCGATCGCGCTGGCGGCCTGGCACGGCCGTGCCGTGGTGACCGCCGAGGACGTCCGCGCCGCGGCCCGGCTGGCCCTGCCGCACCGCCGCCGCCGCGACCCCTTCGACGCCCCCGGCCTGGACGAGCAGGCCCTGGACGAAGCGCTGCGGCAGGCCGCGGAAGCCGGCCAGGACCCCGACGACCCCGATCCCGGCCAGGACCCCGACGACCCGGGTCCCGGCCAGGACCCCGACGACCCGGGTCCCGGTCAAGGCCCCGACGACCCCGAGGACCCGGATCGCCGCGAGGACCCCGGCGGCCCCGGCGGCCCGGATCGCCCCGGC
>JASHTQ010000015.1 GCA_030040475.1 Streptosporangiaceae bacterium | reverse complement strand
CAGGGAGCGCATATCGCCGTCTACTTCACAACATGGGACGAGAACGGATGGGTCTTGGCCCTCAAGCGGGCTATTCATCCGCTTCCCGGCGAGCCCCGGCCTTCGGTCCTGTCGATCAGCTGGGACTGGGCCGAGTTCAACAGCCTGGGAAACCTCGCCTGGACCCCGGCCGCGATCGCCACCGTAGACGCCTCTTTCCAGGAGGCGGCGATGTTCGGGATGACGGTACTGGTGGCCTCCGGCGACGACGGGTCGAACTGTCAGGTCTACGACGGCAAGGCCCACGTCTACTACCCGACGTCGGATCCCTGGGTGATCTCGTGCGGCGGCACCACGATCGGGAACGTGTCGGGCTCGTCATTCACGGAGGTGACCTGGAACGACAACGGTATTACGGGCGGTGGGATCAGCGATGTGTTCGACCTTCCACACTGGCAGCGGCACGCCAACATCCCACTGTCGGTCAATCCAGGTCATCGAAAGGGCCGCGGCGTGCCCGATGTCGCGGGCTACGCCAACGGGTACGAGATCGTACTGGGCGGGGCGAGTTCGCCCGGCTGGTGGGGCACCAGTGAGACGGCCCCGCTCTACGCTGCTCTTATCGCGATAATCAACGCCCGGCTCCACGAGCGCGTCGGCTACCTTAACCCCTTCCTCTACTCCCGGCCTGAGGCCGAGCTCTTCCGCGACATCGCGGACGGCCGGACCAATGCCACCGGCGGGGCGCCGGGCTACGTATCTGTGCCGGGTTGGGACGGTTGTACGGGTTTGGGCAGCATCAAGGGCAAAGCGCTGCTCAGGCTCCTCGCCCGGGAAGAAGAAAGGGCGGAGGAGGATGGTCTCACCGGTAAGGTGGCAGCGATCTTGTTTGACCGCTTCGGTGATTTCGAGGGATTTCTGCTGGAAGACCTCACCGGCCGTGAGCATCGATTCGAAAGCGCCGAGCCGAAAGTCCAGCAGCTAGTGGACCGTGCATGGGCGGATCGGATCATGACTACCGTCGTCGCGAATCATCAGCTGCCGCGCCGCCCTGTCTCGATCATTCTCCGCGCCCCGCAAGGCCACCACCGATGACGTGATGGGCCCACCGATGACCCGAGTAGGCGGCTAACAGCAGGCGGTCCGCCGACAGTCGGCCGCCGGGTCCGGACACGCAGTTACCCGCCGCCGCCGCGCATCCGCAGCGCCACCGCGTCCTCGTGCCGGAAGAACCCGGGCCGCAGCACGGCATCGGGGTAGGTCCGGTGGAAGGCCGGCGTGGTGCTGGCGCTGATCGGCGGGTTGACCCACGACCAGTCCGCGCACCACGGCCGGCCCGACGCCTCCTCGGCCTCGGCGAACCGGACGAACCGCCGGGCCTCGCTCTGGTGGTCGGCGGCCATCACGCCCGCCGCGCGGTAGCTGTGCTGGACGGCGACCGCCAGCTCCACCGCCGCCCGGTCCAGCCAGAAGGTCGCCACCGAGGACACGTCCAGGCCCATGCCCGCGGCCACCGCGGGGAGCATGTTGTACCGGTCGGGGTCGCCCAGGTTCCGCACGCCCACCTCGGTGCTGGCCTGGTACCAGCCGTTGAACGGCGCGCACGGGTACCTGATGCCCCCGGCCTCCAGGTACATGTCGGTGATCAGCGGCACCGCGTACCAGCGCAGCCCAAGCTCGGCGAACCAGCCGAACTCGGGGTGGCTGATCGGCACCTCGAGCACCGCGTCGCCCGGGACCTGGCACAGGTGCAGGTGCGCGTCGGGGTCCATCACGACCAGCGGCAGCACGTCGAACGCGGTGCCGTCACCCTCCCAGCCCAGCCAGGTGGCCAGCTCGGTGAGCGCGACGTTGAGCGGATCGCCGGTGATCCCGCCCCCGGGCTTGCGGTAGCCCGCGTACCTGACCGCCTGGGAGTTCAGGATCCTCGGGCCGAGCCGCTGCGGGGTGTCCGGGGCGAACACCGTGATCCAGGACCTGACCCGGCCGCCGCCGGTGGCCTCGCGCAGGTGGGCGATGGTCTCGGCGGCGACCTGCCGCGGGTCCGACACCGCGCGGCGGTCCCGCACCCGCAGCGTGCGCCACTTGTCCCGCCCTGAGCACCTGGCCGCGTGCCGCCAGGCGGCCCGGGCAGCCCACTGCAGCTCGGGGAACGTGTGCTCGTAGCTGCCGGTCCTGCTGACGGACGCGCGCACCTGCGCCAGGCGCTCCCCGAGGTCCCCGGCGCCGGGGTTCTCGGCGTGGAAGCTTGCGACGAACTCCTCAGCCTCCGCGATGTCGACCCCCGCCGGAGGCGCCCCGGGAGGCGCCCCGGGAGGCGACGGGGCAGGCGCCGGGGAAGGTCCCGCGGAAGGCCCAGCAGGAGGCGCCTCGGGAGGCGAGGGCCGGCGGGAGCGGCGCCAGGGGAGCAGTAAAGGGTGCCCGTTCACGTCACCTCCATTGTGGTTGCCTGCCCGCACGGAGCGGCTCGCCCGCCTCGCCCGCCTCGCCTTCGGAACCGGCGCCATCGCCGGAACCGGTCCCGGTCCCGGTCCCGGTCCCAGTCCCAGTCCCGGTCCCGTCCTGCTGCCCGGCCCCGGCCGGCGCGCCCGGCGCACCGGTATCCCCACCGTCGCCGCCCGTCCCGGTCCCGCCGCGCACACAACGAACGCCCGCGCTCCGGCCCTCGGCAAGCAGCGCGTCGTCGTAGTGGATGCGCTCCTGCGGGATGCCTGCCCTGGCCAGCACCCGGATGGTCTCGCGGACCATCGCGGCCGGCCCGGCGACGTAGGCCTCGCAGTCGCGGTGCGGCAGGTAGCGCGCCGCGACCCGGCCGACGTTTCCCTGCATCCCGTCGAACACCCGGTCCTGCGACGTCACGGGCGTGAGCAGGAACTGCGGGTAGGCATCCGCCAGCCGGTACAGGTCAGGCAGGTCGTACAGCTCGTCACGGGTCCGGGCGCCGTAGAACAGGAAGATCCGCCGCGGGCACGCCGAGGACTCCCTGATCGCCTGCTCGATGATCGCCTTGATCGGGGACAGCCCGGTGCCGCCCGCCACGCAGAGCAGGTCCCGCTGCCCGGCGTGCTCGAGGGTCATGGTGCCGAGGGCCGGGCCGAGGATGACCTCGTCGCCGGGCGCGGTGTAGTGGACGAGCGCGCCGCTGACCCATCCCCCCGGCACCACCCGGACGTGGAACGTCATCAGGCCGTCCTCGCGGGGCCGGCTCGCGACCGAGTACGGCCGCCAGACCCGCGGCCAGCGCGGCGTCTGCACGGTCACGTGCTGGCCGGCGAGGTAGGGGAGCGGCTGGTCGGGCGCGACGGTCAGCACGGCGATGCCGGGCGCCCGCCGCTCGTTGTCCACCACCTCAGCGGTCCAGTACGCGGGCCCGGCGGCGCTGTCGTCCTGCGCGGCGCGGATCATCAGCGCCGAGGCGGCCTGGAAGGCCTGCACCCACGCCGCCTCCGCGTCCGGGGTGAAGGCCGGCCCGGCGTAGGCGCGCAGCGTGGCGATCAGCGCCTCGCCGACGGCCTCGTACATGACCGGCTCGACCCCGTACTTGCGGTGGTCCCTGCCCAGCTGGCTCAGGTACCTGACCAGGTCCTCCGGGCTGCTCAGGCCCTCGACGATCAGCATCAGCGCCCGGAGCAGCCTGTCCCGCTGCACGTCCATGGCCGGCGGGAACATCCGGCGCAGCTGCGGGTGGCGCGCGAACAGCCGGCCGTAGAAGTACCCGGCGGGCTCCTCGCCGGCCGCCGTCAGGATCGTGAACGTGTCCCTGATCGACACCACCGCGGAGTGCGGCAGCAGGTCCGCGGCCGCGTCCTGCGCCGCAGGCCCGGCGGGGGCCGCGGCTTCCGCGCAGGTCTCCGCTTCCGGGGCCGGCGAGGCGCCCTCGCCCGCGGTATCCGTGGGCCGAACGCCCGCCGGAGCCTCCCCGTCGGCCTCCGCGTCAAGCCTCTTCAGGCCGTCGCGGACCCTGGCGAGCACCGCGAAGTCCATCCGCCACGACCGGCGCTGCCACCACGCTAATAGGCCATGGTGGGATATTGCCTCGCCATTGCCGCTGGCCTCCTGTGTTCCGGGCAGGTGACTGCGACCAGGCATAGATGGGTCCTCCCGAGACCGAGGTAGCAACGGGCGATATGTATACGTTCCGTGATTAAGAAATCACTAAGAGGCTAAGATAGCCGTATCTGAGTTCAAACTCAGTCGTTTCAGGAAACGCGTCCGGCGCCTGCTAGACGGTGACCCGGCTCCAGCTGGTGCCCGCGTTGCGGGTGATCCACAGGTAGCCGTTGGCGCCGAGGGCTATGCCCTGCGTGTTCGTCTCGAACCCGACCAGGGAGAAACCGTCCTCCGGGCCGGTCAGCGAGACCTGCCAGCCGCCGCCCCCGGCGAGCCGGTACAGGTCCGGCCCGGAGTCCCAGGCGAACAGCCCGCCGACGACCGCGGTCACGCCCTGCGGCGGCCGCGGCGGCGCCGGGGTCTCGGCGCTCCAGCTGCTGCCCTCGTCGGCGGACTCGTAGGCCAGCTGGGTCTGCGCGGACGCGTTCATGACGTCGCAGACGAGGTAGACGAGCCCGTCGGTGGACTCCCCGAGCGCGGCGAACGGCACGTAGGTCTGGCCCCGCACGCACGGCAGCGACTCGTGGCGCACCGGCTGGGTGCCCGCGTACACGTCCAGCGACGGGCTGATCGGCCCGGCGCCCTGCTGGCCGACGACGTAGGCGACGTCGCCGTGCACGGTGAGGGTGGCGGTGCGATCCGGGGTGAGGCCGAGTTTCGTCCAGGCGGTGCTGCCGACCGGAGCCCGCCAGATGTTCGGGTAGGGCTGCGGGCCGGCGATCGACCAGACCCAGCCGGCGGCGGTCTCGAGCGAGACCACCTGGGTCAGCCCGCCCGGCTGCCAGGAGGCGGCGCCGTCGGTGGTGATCCAGAGCGACCCGGCGGCGGTCCAGGCGTATCCGACCTCGGCGGAGGCGAACCGGATGTGCGCCGCGCCGGTCGGCGGGGCGGCCAGCCGGGTCCAGCTGGCACCGCCGTCGGTCGTCGTGACCAGCTCGCCGCTGCCCAGCGCCCAGCCCTGGTCGGCGGAGACGAAGCTCACGTCCCGCACGTCGACCGGGCCGGCGCCCTGCGTGCCCGCGGACCCCGCGGACGCCGAGGTCGCCGCGGCGGAGGAGCC
>JASHTQ010000182.1 GCA_030040475.1 Streptosporangiaceae bacterium | reverse complement strand
GAGATGCGGCGGCTGCTCGGCGTGCTGCGCGAGGACGCCCAGGTCGTGCTGCCCGACCGGCATCCGCAGCCCGGCCTGGCGCAGCTTCCCCGGCTGGTCGACGAGGCCAGGGAGTCCTCCGGCGCCGCGTACCGGCTGATCATCTCCGGGGCGCCGGTGGCGGTGGACCCGGGGGTGGGGCTCGCCGCGTTCCGCATCGTCCAGGAGGCGCTCACGAACGCGTTGCGGCACGCTCCCGGGGCGGCCGTGGACGTGGAGGTCCACTACGGGGACGGCGAACTGCGGCTGCGGATCAGGGACAACGGGCCGGGACCGCAGCCGGAGGCGCCGGACGGCGGGCACGGGCTGCTCGGCATGCGGGAACGCGCGGCGGCGGTGGGCGGCGAGCTGACCGCGGGACCCGCGGCCGTCGGGGGCTTCCTGGTCGAGGCGTCCCTGCCCGGGACGGACTCGACGGGCGGCGCTGGTTCGTGACCGGTCGCGGCGGCTAGCGCGGGTGCGGGTCCTCCTGCTGGAGTTCGGCGGCGCTGGCCTGCGCGCCCGGGTGGCCGGCCTGGACCGCGGCCTGCCGCTCGAACTCGGCGTTCAGCTCCGCTCCGAGCAGGATCGCCAGCCCGGTCAGGTAGAGCCAGAAGATCAGGATGACCACCCCGGCGAACGCCCCGTAGGTCTTGCCGTAGGAGCCGAACTCGGCCACGTAGAACGAGAAGCCGAGCGAGGCGAGCAGGAAGATCGCCGTGCCGACGAGCCCGCCCGGGCTGACCCACTGCCACCGCGGCGTCTCGCGGTTGGGGCCCACGAAGTAGTAGACGGAGAACAGCAGCGTGATCAGGACGAGGGCCGCCAGCCAGCGCACTATGTCCCAGAGCACGGTGAAGACGGTCCCGGTGATGCCGATGTGGCCCTCGATCGCCGATCCGATCGACCCGCCTTCCACGATCAGCGCTGCGGCGATACCGCCGATGACCAGCGTGGCCGCCATGAGCGGGAACGCGCGCAGCCGCTTGGCCGCGAACTTGCGGTCGACGGGGACCTCGTAGGCGATGTCGAGCCCGGTCTCCAGCGCGGCCATCCCGCCCGAGGCGCTCCAGACCGCGATGACCACCCCGAGGATCAGGGCGGTCAGCGAGCTTCCCGCCGAGCGGTGGGTGGCCGACTGGACGGCCTGGCTGAACACGGTCGAGGCTCCGGGCGGCAGGGCCTTGTCCAGCCCGTCGACAAGCCGGTGCAGCGTGCCCGCACCGAAGTCGGCCAGGCTGGCCACCCCGAGCAGCGCGATGAGCGCCGGGAACAGCGCAAGGAACCAGTGGTACGCCAGGCTGCCCGCGGTCATGCTGCACCGGTCGCGGGTGAACTTCTTCCCGGCGCGCTTGAACGTGTTCTGCCACCCGGTGCCGCTCAGGTCCAGCGGTGTCGCGGGGCCTCCCGATCCGTCGCGCTGCGGCGGTATCGATTCCCGGGCCTCGGCCTCGCTGGCGGCCGCGTGGCGGCCGTGGCGCGGGTTCAGCGCGGTCACCTCTTCCTCCGCCGGATCGCCATCCAGCCCACGGCCACGACAACCGCGACGCCCGCGCCGGCCGCGAGCGGCCAGCGGCGCTGCGCCAACTGGCTCCGCCGCGCCCGGGCCGGCAGGCCGCCGACCGCTGCCTTGACCCGGCCGGTTACCTCGGCTGCCTTATCCCTGGCCCTGGCGGGCACGTCGACCTTGGCGGCCAGTTCTTCGACGGTCTGGCCGAGCCGCTCCCTGGTCTGCTCGATCTCCTGCTCGATTTCCTGCCGGGTTTCCGGTGTCGTCATCGGTGCACGCTCTCCTTGATCTCGTCGACGTCGGCCTTGACGCTGGCGACGGCTTCCTCGGGCATCGGGGGCGTGGCCCTTCGCATCCGCTGCTTGCCGAGGAGCGCCACGATCGCGGCGGTCACCAGCAGTGCCGCGCCCACGATGAGGGCGGCGAGCCAGGCCGAGATCACGCCGGCGATCGCGATGATCGCGCACGCCAGCAGGCAGCCGACGCCGTAGAAGGCCACCACGGCGCTGCCGCCGAACATGCCTGCGCCGACGGCCGCCTGCTTGCCCTTGCTGGCCATCTCCAGCTTGGCGAGCTTCAGCTCATCGCGGACGAGCACGGAGACCTGCTCGGATACGAGCTTGACGAGATCTCCGGTCGAGTGCTGCTGGTCATGGGGAAGGTGAGTCTCGCTTGAACGTTCCATGCGGGCCGCGCCCCTTCATACTGCGAAGTCCGGTTTTAGTTCCGCAGCGCGTACCCTCCTCGCGGCGGCTCTAACGTGACCGCGCCCAGGCAATGGAGCTTCCTGCTGATCAGAGCCTGCGAAATCCTGTCCGGCGATTGGGATCGGGCCGGCTGGCATCAGCGGCGGCGCGCGAGCGGGAAGCCCGAAAAGGACCTGGACGCCCAGGCCGGCCACCCGCGGCTCCTGCAGCAGCTCGGCGAGATTGCGGTCGTCCCGCTGCGCCTGCGATTCCTCTCGCGGATCAGGGGATCCGGCAACGTCCATCGCAGCTCACCTCCCTGCTGTACGCAGGATCGTGGGTCATTACCTCCCCCAGGAGGGCAGTAACGACCCACGATAATGATCTCGACGGCGCAGAGTTGCCGGCGCGTTCCTCGGCGACCCGGTGCGGAGTCTGGAACAGCCTGATGGAGGTTACCAGGCCGATGCCGCCGACGAGGTTGCCGAAGGCCGACCAGCCCAGGGCCAGCGCCCAGTCGGCCCAGGTATACGCGGCATGCCCGCCGAGCAGCCCGGTGAACATCAAGATCGAGTCCAGCACCGAGTGGAACAGCTGCGCCGCGGGGAGCACGAAGGACATCGCGATGCCCGCGACCAGCTTGGGACCCAGGTTGTCGGTGGCGTGCTGCATGCGGGTCAGCAGGGTGATGACGACGCCGGCGAGGACGGCGAGCAGGAAGGAGCGCCAGGAGACCCCGAGGGCAGCGTAGTGACCGCCGAGTTCGGCGGCGGTCGACCACAGGTCCGGCAGCGCGACCACGATCATCCCGGCCATCACCAGGCCGCCGAGCAGGTTCGCGGCCAGCGTCACCAGCCACAGGCGGACGAGCTGCGGCCACGACCCTCGGCCGGCCACCCACGCGGTCACGGGGACCAGGAAGTTCTCGGTGAACAACTCGCTGCGGGCCAGCAGCAGCGCGATGAAGCCGATCGGGAACGCGGCGGCGCCCAGCAGTGGCTGGCCGGTCTCGTGATCGACCACGAGGTAGGCGAGCACGCCGACGCCGACATCGATGCCGCCCACGAACCCGGTCGCCATCAGCGGGATCAGCGGTCTGGCCAGCCGGTTGTGGCCCTCTGAGACGAGCCGGTCGAACGCTTCCTCGACCTCCGGCTCCCGGCGCGGGTCCCCCGCCGCCGGCTCTTCCTGCCTGTCCAGTGCCGATGTCATCCGTCTGCCCTGTGTCTGTCCATTGGGGCCTCTCCACTGGACGCTCGCGATGCGACGCATCTACCGGGGAATCGGTGCCGCTAAACGAATCGCGTTTGGCGCCGGCCCGTGCCGGTAGCAGTCGGCGAAAGACCTATCGCAAGGAGGTTCGGCCGTGCGCGACGACGGGCCGATCGTGCGTGACGTTACGAGTGCCGTCTACGTGATCCCGACGGACGCGCCCGAGGCGGACGGGACGCTCGCCTGGGACACGACCACGATGGTGGTCGCCGCCGCGCGGGCCGGGACGGCGCGCGGCATCGGCTGGACCTACGCGGCCGCGGCGGCGGGCGGCGTGATCGCCGACGTGCTGGCCGACGCCGTGACCGGCCGCAGCGCGATGGACGTGCCCGGCGCGGCCGAGGCCATGGCCCGCGCGGTGCGGAACATCGGGCGGCCGGGGATCGCGGCGACGGCCATCTCCGCGGTCGACATCGCGCTGTGGGACCTCAAGGCACGCCTGCTCGGCGTCCCGGTGACCCGGCTGCTCGGCCAGGTCCGCGACGGCGTCCCCGTCTACGGGAGCGGCGGCTTCACCAGCTACGACGAGGACCAGACCCGCGAGCAGCTGGCCGGCTGGGTGGAGAAGGACCGCATCCCGCGGGTGAAGATCAAGATCGGCGAAAGCCGGGGCGCACGCGAGCGGCGGGACCTGGGGCGGGTGGAACTGGCGCGCGAGGTCATCGGGCCGGACACCGAGCTCTACGTGGACGCGAACGGCGGATACACGACCGGGCAGGCGGTGCGGGTCGGGCACCGGCTCGAGGAGTACGGCGTGACCTGGTTCGAGGAGCCCGTTTCCTCCCAGGACCTGGCCGGGCTCGCCGCGGTGCGGCGGCAGGTGCGGCCCGACGTGGCGGCCGGGGAGTACAGCTGGTCGCTGGCCGACTCGGCCAGGCTCATCGACGCCGGCGCGGTGGACTGCCTGCAGCTCGACGTGACCCGCTGCGGCGGCATCACCGAGTTCCTCCGCGGCTGCGCCCTCGCGGCGGCGCACAACCTCCAGGTCTCCGGGCATTGCGCGCCCAACCTGCACGCGCGGGTCGGCGCCGCGGTGCCCAACCTGCGGCACGTCGAGTACTTCCACGACCACCAGCGGATCGAGCAGATGCTCTTCGACGGTGCGCTTGACCCGGCCGACGGGGCGCTGACGCCCGACCCGGACCAGCCGGGCCTCGGCCTGACGCTGCGGGAACCCGACGCGGAACGCTACCGCCGCGACTGACGGTACCCGCAGGCTAAGCCGACGCGGAGGCCAGGAAACCGACGGCGGCGAACGCGGCCTCGGTCAGCGCGTCCGCCAGGGCGGCGCGGCGGCCCGACCGGCTGACCGCGGCGAGCAGCAGCATGGACGTGGCGTGTACCGTGTCGACCTCCCCGCCCATCGCGTACGTGCCCGGCAGCGGGGCGGCCGCGGTCAGCGCGGCCTGGACCAGGTGCCTGGCGCCGAGCAGCCGGGCCGTCCGGCGCATCAGCCGGCTGGGCCGGCGCCCGGTGGCCAGGCGGATCGCCGGGCCGGGCGCCAGCACAAGGACCGCCCCGTAGCCGGCCCTGACCAGCTGGAGCGTCCGTGTTCCCGCCGTCGCGACCGGCATGGGCCGGCTCGACGTCGAGGCCGGCGACCGGCTCGGCCCGGCGGCAGGCACGGTCATCGACGCCGCCCCTGCCGCACCGCGAGCAGCACCCCGGTGACCGCGGCTCCGGCCAGGACGCCGAACGAGACCGGGGCATGCTGGGCGAGCCACAGCTGGGCGCTGCGGCCGTGGGACCTGTCGTCGAACACGCCGTGCGGGCCGTAGTCGTGCCCCTTGCTCCCGTCGGCGGCCTGCAGCAGGTTGTCGGGCCGGTCGGCCTCGGCGAGCTGCGGGGTCTGCTGGGAGCCGTAGCCGGTGCGGGCGAGGTAGCGGTCAAGCACGGGCGGAACGAGCCGGTCGGCGAGGATCGTCGCCGCGGTGCTCGCGCCGACCCAGTACTCCCGCTTGCGCGGGTGGTCCGCGGCGAACAGCACCCCGCGCGCCGCGACCTCGGGCTGGTAGATCGGCGGCACCGGCTGGGGATGCTTCGGCAGCTTGGACCGCACCCAGGAAAACTGCGGCGTGTTGACGGCCGGCATCTGGACCACGGTCACGTGCACGCCGGAGTTCTGGTGCAGCAGCTCGCAGCGCAGCGAGGAGGTGAACCCGTTGATGGCGTGCTTGGCCCCGCAGTAGGCGGACTGCAGCGGGATGCTGCGCTCGCCGAGCGCCGAACCGACCTGGACGATCGCGCCCCGGTCGCGTGGCTGCATGAGTTCGAGCGCGGCCATCGTGCCGTGCACGAAGCCGAGGTAACTCACCTCGGTCACCCGCCTGAACTCCGCGGCTGTGATCTCCTCGAACGGCGCGAAGACCGAGGTGAACGCGACGTTGACCCACACGTCGATGGGCCCGAATCGGTCCTCGACCTGCCGGGCGGCCGCGCGGACCTGGTCGTAGTCGGCGACGTCGGCGCTGATCGGCAGCGCCGTGCCGCCCGCCTCCACCACGTCACGCGCGGCGCCGTCCAGCCCGGCCTGGCCGCGCGCGATCAGGCCGACGCGCGCGCCGCGCTCGCCGAACAGCCGTGCGGCGGCGCGCCCGATGCCCGCGCTCGCCCCGGTCACGACGACGGTCTGCGTCTTCATGTAGAGCCTCCTTCGGGTCAAGGCTGGACCGCTACCCGTCAGCCCGGGCGCAAACCCCCGGCGTTTCGACCGGGCCGGGCGGGACAGTTTGCAGTCCATGACAGGAGAGTTCCGGCCGCACGTGCTGCGTGAGTACGCGATGATCGCCGACGGTGAGCGGGGAGCGCTGATCGGCCCGGACGGCGCGATCGGCTGGCTGTGCGCGCCGCGCTGGGACAGCCCGGCGGTGTTCGGCGGGCTGCTCGGCGGCAGCGGCGGCTACGCGGTCACCCCGTCCGATCCGTGGCACGTCTGGGGCGGCTACTACGAGACCGGGACCCTGATCTGGCGCAGCCGCTGGGTCGGCTCGTCCCGGACGGAGTGCCGTGAGGCGCTCGCGATGCCCGCCGACCCGCATCGCGTCGTGGTCCTGCGCCGCATCGAGGCGATCGACGGGCCGGCCAGGCTCGACGTGCTGCTCGACGTCCGGGCCGGGTTCGGCCGCGGCGGCATGACCGAGCTGTCCCGCCGCGGCGGGTGCTGGGCCGGCCGCAGCGGCCGGCTGCGGTTCCGCTGGTCCGGCGCGGCCAGGGCGCGGGAAGCCAAGGACGGGCTCGCCCTCACCGTGACGCTCCCCGAGGGCGGCCACCACGATCTGGTCCTCGAGCTTTCCGACCGACCGCTTCCGGAGCGGCCGCCCAACCCCGACGAGGCCTGGGCGGCCACCGAGGAAACCTGGTCCAACGTGGTGCCCAGCTGCGACGACCTGATCGCGGCGCGGGACGCCCGGCACGCCTACGCGGTGCTGCGCGGGCTGACCGCGAGCTCCGGCGCGATGGTCGCCGCCGCCACCACGTCGCTGCCCGAGCGGCTCGAGGGCGGCCGCAACTACGACTACAGGTACGCCTGGATCCGGGACCAGTGCTACGCGGGCCTGGCGGTCGCGGCGCACGGCGCGCACCCGCTGCTCGAGGGAACCGTCCGGTTCCTCACCGAGCGGATCCTCGCCGACGGCCCCGACCTGATGCCCGCCTACACCGTGGACGGCCAGTGCCTTCCCGGTGAACGCGCGCCCCGGCTGCGCGGCTACCCAGGCGGGACGGTCAGGACCGGGAACCGGGTGACCGACCAGTTCCAGCTCGACGGCCTCGGCGAGGCGGTGGAGCTTTTCGCCGCGGCCGCCCGCCTGGACCTGCTCGCCGAGGAGAACTGGCAGGCCGCGGCGATCGCGGCCGAGGCGATCAAGAAGCGCTGGCAGCAGCCCGACGCGGGCATCTGGGAGCTCGGCAACAGGCACTGGACGCACTCCCGGCTCGCCTGCGTCTCCGGCCTGCGCTCGCTTGCCGCCGCGGCCGGCGGGCCGCCCGATAGCGCCGGGCACCGGCAGGCGGCCCAGTGGAGCGCGCTGGCCGACACGCTGCTTGCCAGCCTCGGCGACTCGGTCCACCCGTCCGGTCGCTGGCAGCGCTCGCCCGATGACCCACGGGTGGACGCCGCCCTGCTGCTGCCCGTGGTCCGCGGCACCCGGCCGGCCGACGACCCGCGCAACAGCGCGACCGTCCAAGCCGTCCTTGACGAGCTCACCGAGGACGGCTACGTCTACCGGTTCCGCCACGACGCCCGGCCGCTGCACAAGAGCGAGGGCGCGTTCCTGCTGTGCGGGTTCTGGATGGCGCAGGTCGCCCAGGCGTGCGGGGACACCGCCGCGGCCGCCCGCTGGTTCGAGCGCAACCGCGCGGCGTGCGGCCCGGCCGGCCTGTACACCGAGGAATACGACGTCCGCCAGCGCCAGCTGCGCGGCAACCTGCCGCAGGCCTTCGTGCACGCCGGCCTGCTGGAATGCGCCGCCAGGCTGTCCGCCGAACCGTCGGGCCCGAGCCAGCGAGCGTCGGGCTGTCCAAATGCCAATACGGTGTTCTAATATTTCGGACATGCGGACGGCCACTCCGGATCCTGGCTTTTCCCAGTCGCTCGAGCGCGGCCTTGCGATCCTCGGCGAGTTCACCCCGGATTGCCCCGTGCTCGGGATCAGCGAGCTGGCCCGCAGGCTGGAGCTCACCCGCAGCACGACGCACCGGTACGTCGCCACGCTGGCCGCGCTCGGCTACCTCCAGCAGGACGAGCCGACGCGGAAGTACCGGCTCGGGCCGCGGGTGCTCGACCTCGGCTTCTCGGTGCTCGGGTCGCTGGAGCTGCGCGAGATCGCGGCGCCGCATCTGCGGCGGCTCACCGACATCACCGGGCACACGTCGAACCTGGCCATCCGCGACGACACCGACGTGATCTTGATCGACCGGGTCCGAGGCCGGGCGGGGCGGTATCACCACCTTGAGTTCAGCCTGCACGTGGGCTCGCGGCTGCCGTCGTACTGCAGCGCCACGGGCAAGGCGCTGCTCGCCTTCCTGCCGCCGCCCGACCTGGACAAGGTGCTGGATCGCATCGACTTCGTCCAGCGCGGACCGCGCACCCTGACCAGCAAGGCCGCGCTGCGGGCCGAGCTGGACGGCGTGCGCCGCACCGGCGTCGCCGTCAACGACGAGGAGCTCGACGCCGCGCTGCGGTCCATCGCCGCGCCGGTGCGGTCCCGCTCCGGCGAGGTCGTCGCGGCCGTCAACATCGCCATCCCGTGGTCCCCGGTTGCGATGACCGAGCTGGTCAGCCGGCACGGCCCCACCCTCCAGGCGACCGCGCACCAGATTGCCGCCCGGGTGATCTGACCTCGCCCGGCGGTGTGCGACGCTGACGTAGAGCAGCGGGCGCCGGGGTTCGACCAGGGATCTCCACTGGCGCGACCGGCACGGCGCGGAACGAGGGTAGGAACAGGGCAAACCGGCACCACGACGACGGGAGCAGCGGCTATGAGCGACTACGACTACGACGTGATCGTGGTCGGCGCGGGCTCGCCCGGCGAGCACTGCGCGGGCGAACTGGCGGACGGCGGCCTGCGGGTGGCGGTTGTCGAGCGGGAACTGGCCGGCGGCGAGTGCTCGTACTGGGCGTGCATCCCGTCCAAGAGCCTGCTGCGCCCCGGCGAGGCGGTCCACGACGCGCGCGAGGCCGCGGCGACCGCGCAGGTCGACGTCACGGCGGCGCTGGCCTGGCGCGACTACATGGTCTCCAACCACACCGACACCGGGCAGGTCCAGTGGCTGGCGGGCAAGGGCATCGACCTGCTGCGCGGGACGGGCAAGCTGGCCGGCCCGGGCGTGGTCGAGGTCGGCGGCGCCCGGCACACCGCCAGGCACGTGGTCGTCGCGACCGGCTCGGACCCGGTCATCGCGCCGGTTCCCGGGCTGCGCGAGCTTGACGGGGTGTGGACCAACCGCGAGGTGACCGCGATGGAGGCGGTGCCGCGGCACCTGCTGATCCTCGGCGGCGGCCCGGTCGGCGCCGAGATGGCCCAGGCCGTGCGCCGGCTGGGCGGCGCGGTCACGCTGGTCGAGGGCGCGGGCCACGTGCTGGGCCGCGAGCCCGCGCCGCTCGGCATCGCCCTCGGCGAGGAACTGCGCCGCGACGGCATCGGGCTGATCCTCGGCGTGCAGGCGACCGCGGCGCGACGCGACGGCGACGACTTCGTGCTGGTCATCGAGGGCAGCAAGGAGCTGCGCGGCGACCACCTGCTCGCGGCCACCGGCAGGCGGCCGCGGCTGCCTGACGGCCTGGACACGGTCGGCGTCACCGCGGGCCCGCACGGCATCCCGGTCGACGCCCGCCTGCAGGCCGGCGAGCGCCTGTGGGCGATCGGCGACGTCACCGGGATCCGGCTGCTGACCCACGTCGGCAAGTACCAGGGCGAGGTCGTCGCCTCGAACATCCTCGGCGAGTCGCGCGAGGCGCACTACGAGGCGATACCCGACGTCGTCTACACCGACCCGCAGGCGGCCTCGGTCGGCGCCACTCAGGCCCCGTTCAGCGTGACCGTCCCGCTGTCCGGGGTGGCAAAGCTGGCGACCTACACCCACGACTACGCCGAGTCCCGCGGCTTCCTCACCCTGCTGTCCGACGGCGACCGGCTGACCGGGGCCTACGCGCTCGGCCCCGAGGCCGGGGAATGGATGCAGCAGGCCGTGCTTGCCGTCAGGGCGCAGGTGCCGCTTGCGGTGCTGCGCGACGTCATCCAGCCGTTCCCGACCTTCTCGGAGATCTTCGTCGCCGGGCTGAAGGCGCTGCGCCAGCGGATCGCCGCGGCCGGCATGCAGGCCGCCGCCGGAACGCGATGAACCGCGCGCAGGACGACGCCGGCAGGCCCTGCAGGCCTCTCGTCCCTGCCATCTGCCGGCCGTAGCACCACTGACCGTTCGGAATAAATCAAAATCTTTTTCCCGAACGTAGGTGGTATCACTTCCACCTCAGCCGCTCCCCAGGGTGCGATGCGGTGCCGGAGGTCGCGTGCGCGAGCCCGGCTGCGGCCGGATGCTTCTGTCGTGGTGCCGCTGCTTGCCTGGCTGATCTCGGGCGCCGTCGGCCCGGCGCTGGTCGGGTTGCCGGTGACGTGGGCGGCGACGGACCTGGCCGGGGCGGCCAAGAAGTGGTTCCAGCGGCTGCGGCGCCCGGACGGGCTCAGCCGCATCGTCCGGGCCGCAAGCGGCGGCCTGGACCTTGCCGACGCCGAGCTCAACGCGGTCAGGGACCTGCTGGAGAAGGACAGCACCTGGATCAAGGCGGGCAGCGGGACCGTCGAGGATCTCGACGCGCTGATCGCGCCGTGCCTGCCCGACCGGGCCGGTGCCGCCGACCGCCGGACTCCTCGCCGCGGCGCGCCGGAACTCGGCGCTCGCCGACTGGCTCGAGGCCCTCCCCTCGTTCGGGCCGCTCTCCCAGCCATCGCCGGGGGCCTCTTAGGCCGGTTGCGACGTCAGGAGAAGATGCCGCGGGGCAGCGTCATCGAGACGACCCAGTTCGGCAGGTCGACGGTCTCGCTGATCTTCAGGTCGCCGGCCACGCTGCACAGGGCGTACGCCTCGTGGATGCTCAGCTGCTGGTCGGTGACCAGCCAGTCGACCATGTCCCTGACCGCGTTCTTGGCGTTCTCCATCAGGTCCGGGCCGACCCCGGTGGTGTGGTAGTAGCCATGGCCGAGCATCTCGGCGGGCATGGCCAGCTGGGTCGGGTCCGCGGCCGGGACGATGGCCCGCGGCGAGGCGATGACGGCGTTCTTGATCACGCTGAACCGCAGCGTGCAGGCCATCAGCGTCTCGATCGCGGTCACGCACACCTCGCCGTCGCCCTGCGCCATGTGGCCGTCCCCGGCGGAGAACTTCGCGCCCTCGACGTAGACGGGGAACTGGATCCGCGCGCCCTTGGTGAACTGCCTGATGTCGGCGTTGCCGCCCATGCCGCCGCTGACGTTGGGCGGGAACGACCGGTACATGCCCTTGCGCAGCGGCGCGACGCCGTTGATGCCCATGAACGGCGCGACAGGGATGCGTGCCCGCCGGCCGGTGTCCGCGCCGACGAAGCCGGCGAACCCGCTGCTTTGGCCGCGCTCGAAGGTAACCAGCTGGACGAACGGCGCGCCGCTGTTGAACGGCTGGTCTCCGGGGATCGCGCCCGGCACCCGGCCGACGCTCGGGTCGCTGATCTGGGACGGCTCGGTGAACGCGGTGAACGGGGCGAGCACGTCGGGCCGCAGCGACCCGAACATGCCGAGGGCCGGGCCGATGACCACGTAGCCGAAGTCCACAAGCGGGCTGACGTCGAGGACCTCGACCTCGAGGATGTCGCCGGGCTCCGCGCCCTCCACCTCGACCGGGCCGGTCATCGGGTGCACCCCGCCCAGGTCGATTGTCAGGCTCCCCTCCGGGGTCAGCGTCCGCGCCGCCTCGCCGATGTCCAGCGCGTCGCGGCACAGCAGCTGGATCACCTCGCCGGGGCGGACCACTGCCGCTGGCGGCAGATCACGGTTCCAGCGGTTGTGCAGCACCTGGCCGAACCCGTCGAGGACCCGTGCCCCGCCCGGCCCGGCCACCACGTCAGGCGCGCCGCCGGTCACCTCCATCCCCCCGATCGGCCCCCCCGCTGCCACGGCCGAGAACGCGGCCGCGGCCGCGCCGCCGATCATGGCCTGCTGCACCAGTTCGCCGCCCACGGCGCCGTGAACGAAACACATGGTGGCCTCCTCGCCTCGTGCCAGCCCGCAGGCAGCTCCTGCC
>JASHTQ010000181.1 GCA_030040475.1 Streptosporangiaceae bacterium | reverse complement strand
TTCGGGTGCCGGCTGGGGCGGTGCGGGCTCGCGGGGCGGGGAAGCGGACGTGCTGCCGTTGCCCGAGGTGATGGCGGCGGCCGAGCGGGGGTTCGGGGCCGCGGTGGAGGCGCGGGACGCCGATGCGATGGTGGCGGTGATCCTCGGGCTGCAGGCGGTGATCGGGCAGTGGGAGGGAGACACCGAGGAGGACCAGGGGCCCGAGCAGGCACGCGCGCTGCTGAGCAGCCTGATCGGGCGGCTCGGGCGGGCGGCGCGGGACGGGCTCGCCGACCCGCGGGACCGGCTGCGGCCAGCCGTCGAGCCGCTTGTCGGGCTGCGGGACGCGCTGCGCGGCGCGGGCAACTACGCCGCCGCGGACGCCATCAGGGATGCCCTCGCCGCGGCCGGGATCGACCTCGGGGACACGCCGGATGGCACCCGCTGGCAGGCCGCGGATCCGCGCTGACGTCCCGGGCCATTACATCTTGCTCATGTTCAGGCCCGCCGATATGCCGCGGCGCGACGGCGCACTACCCTTAGTCGGCAAAGGGTCTGGCGGCACGCCGACCCGTCGCGCCCGCGGCGCCCGGCGCGCAAGGAAAGCTGGGTATCTGCAGGCGGCCGGCAAGCGGGTAGAGAGGAGCGGATTTCGTGCCCGGCATGAATTCGGGCCTGAGTCCGGATGATCCGACACTGGTCGCCGCTTTCAGGTCCGCGCTGCTGCATCAGGGCGGGATTGCCCTGCTCATCGTCGCGTTCTGCTGGCTCGTCTGGGCAACCGTGCGCACCTGGCAGCTCACCACGCCGGCCGCGAAGACCGCCGGGAGCGCCGGGGCCGCCGGGGAAACCAGGGCCGGAGCGACCGCTGGCGGGGGGCGGTCGCGGCCGCGGCGCGGGACCGCGGAGCCGCGGGGCCGGTGGCTGCTGCGGGTCGGGTTCGGGGTGATCTGGATTCTCGACGGGATCTTGCAGGCGCAGCCGAAGATGGCCGGGGGGCTGGCCGCGCAGGTCATCGAGCCGACGGCGGCCGTCTCGCCGACGTGGGTGCAGCACGTGGTCAACTGGGGCGGGACGATCTGGTCCTACCACCCCATCCAGGCGGCTGCCGCCTCGGTGTGGATCCAGGTCGGGATCGGCGGCTGGCTGATCTTCGCGGCGCGGGGGCCGTGGTCCAGGCTGGCCGGGCTGGCCAGCGTGGCCTGGGGGCTGGTCGTATGGGTGTACGGCGAGTCGTTCGGCGGCATCTTCGCGCCGGGGCTGAGCTGGCTGACCGGGGCGCCCGGCGCGGTGCTGCTCTACGTGGTCGCCGGGGCGCTGATCGCGCTGCCCGAGGGTGCCTGGCGGGGCCCGCGGCTGGGGCGGCTGCTGCTCGGCGGGCTTGGCCTGTTCTTCATCGGGATGGCCGTGCTGCAGGCGTGGCCGGGCCGCGGGTCCTGGCAGGGCACGCTGCACGGCAAGCCGGGCCCGCTGACCTCGATGATCCAGTCGATGGCCTCGACGCCGCAGCCGCACTTTCTCTCGGCGCTGCTGTCGGCGTTCGGCTCGTTCGCGGCGAGCAACGCCCTGGCGGTGAACGTCTTCGTGGTGATCGCGCTCGCCGCCGTGGGGGCGGTCTTCCTGACCGGCAGCCCGCGGCTGGTCCGGTACACGCTGTGGTTCTGCGTGGCGTTCTTCCTCGCGGTCTGGGTGCTTGTCCAGGACTTCGGCTTCCTCGGCGGGCTCGGCACCGACCCGAACAGCATGGTCCCGTTCCTGCTGCTGATCACGGCGGGCTACCTCAGCCTCAGGCCGGCCGAGGAGGCCCCGGCAGCGGACGAGGCTACCGGGACCACCGAGGCGGAAGGCCGGTGGTGGCGGAGGCTGGCGCCGGGGGCGGTCGGCCGGACGGTCGCGTCGGCCAGCGCTCAGTCGGTGGCGGCGGTCACCGCGCTGGCGGTCGTGGTGCTCGGGGCGGCGCCGATGGCGGCGGCGGCGGCGAACAGGACCGCGGATCCGATCCTGGCGCTTGCCATCGAGGGCGCAAGCACGCAGATGGACGTCCCGGCTGACGGGTTCACCCTCACCGACCAGAACGGGCGCACGGTCACGCTGGCGAGCCTGCGCGGCAAGGTCGTGCTGATGACGTTCCTCGACCCGGTGTGCACGACCGACTGCCCGCTCATCGGGCAGGAGTTCAAGGAGGCCGGCGTGCTGCTCGGATCGAAGGACTCCGACGTCGACCTGGTCGCCATCGTGGCCAACCCGACCTACAGGTCCACCGAGTTCACCAGGGCCTTCGACCGCCAGGACGGGCTGGACTCGGTGCCGAACTGGCTGTACCTGACCGGCTCGGTCAGCCAGCTTGCCCAGGTCTGGCGGGACTACGGGGTCAGCGTCCAGGACCTGCCCGCGGGCGCGATGGCCGCGCACAACGACCTGGCGATCGTCATCGACAGGTCCGGGAACATCCGCGAGGAGCTCGGCGCCGACCCGGGACCTGGCACCTCGAGCACCCAGTCCTCGTTCGCCGTGCTGCTTACCCAGTACGCCCGCCAGGCCCTGCGGTCATGACCCGGCCCGTCGTTTCCGCCCGGCGAGCCGTCGTGGCGCTCCTGGCGGCGGGCCTGGTCTGCGGCTGCGGGTCACAGCAAGCCCGGGTGGCCGCTCCGGCCGTGCACCTGGTGGCACCGCCGCTCAGCACGTCGCTGGTGACCGCGCAGGGCACCTGGGCGATCGCGGTCATGGGCGGTTCGGCCGCGTCAGAGAACAACTTCTGGCAGCTGTTCGTGCGGCCGACGGGGGCCAGCCGCTGGTCGCTGGTGACCCCGCCGGGGGTGGCCGACAACGGCGGGCTCGTCGTGGCCGGCGGGGCCGCCTCGCTCCTCGTCGGGTTCAGGCCAAGCCAGGGCCTCGCCTTCTCGCCGCTGGCGACGAGCACGGACGCGGGCCACAGCTGGTCCCCCGGGCTGCTGGACGCGGCGCTCGCCAACGTCCCCGACGGGATCAGCGTCTCGCCATCGGGCCAGGTCGTCGCGCTGCTGAGCGACGGCACCATCGAGGCGGCGCCGACCGCCGCCGCGGCGGCCGCCGGGCAGTGGTCGACGCTGGCCACCCGGGCCGCTCTTGCCGCGAGCGCCGCGGGGCGAAGCTGCGGTCTGCTGGACGTGAACGCCGTTTCGTTCGGCCACGATAGGAATCCGGTTACGGCGGGAAGCTGTGCGCGGCCGGGTGTGGCCGGGGTTTTCGCCGACGACGGCGGGACGTGGCGGGCGGCGGGGCCTGCGGTACCAGGGAGCTGGGCGGGACGGCAGGTACAGGTGCTCGGGCTCGGCAGCACGGCCGGCGGGAACGTGGCGCTGCTGCTCGCGGGGAACGAGCTGATCGCGGCGTGGTCGACCGGGTCCGGCTGGAGCACGTCGGGCGTGCTCGGCGGCGCGGCCGGGGTGCGCGCGGCCGGGTTCGGGGCCGGCGGGAGCGCGTGGGTGCTGCTGGGCGGCGGGCGCGCCGAGACGATCGCCGGGCCTGGCAGTGCCTGGCGGGCGCTGCCGGCGGTGCCCGCGGGGACCGCCACGCTGGCACCGGCGGCCGGCGGTTCGTTTGACGCGCTGGCCGTGGCGGGCGCCAGGCTCACCGTCTGGCAGGCCGGGCCGGCCGCCACGGCCTGGACGAAGGCGCAGGCCATCACCGTGCCGATCGAGTACGGCTCGTCGAGCTAGGGACCGCCAATGAGCTACCTTGACCACTGGTCGTTCGGCCCGTTCCTCATCCTCGCGATCGTCGTCGCCGGATGGCACGAGGCGGGGCTGCGGCGGCTGGCGCGGCGAGCCGGGCCGGAGCACGCGCGGGAGCGCAGGCTCAGGTCGCTGTGGTTTTACGCGGGACTCGCGGTGGTGCTGATCGCGGTAGAGTCGCCGGTCGACTACTGGGCTTACGACTACTTCTTCGTGCACATGATCCAGCACCTGCTGCTGATGTTCGCCGCCCCGTCGCTGATCGTGGCCGCCGCGCCGTGGCAGCCGCTGCGCGCCGCGCTGCCCGGGCGCCGGGTTGCCCGCG
>JASHTQ010000180.1 GCA_030040475.1 Streptosporangiaceae bacterium | reverse complement strand
GTCAGGGTCTTGGTGGCCACCACCGCGATCTCCGGGCCCGCGTGCAGGAACACCCCGTGGCCGCACTCCCGGCCGATCGCGCTGCCCACCACGTTGACCGTGCCGATCACCTGTCCGCCCTTGCGCCGCGGCTCCTGGACGGCCATCAGCGTGTCGATCGTCTCGCCGGACTGGCTGACCGCCACGTACAGCGTGTCCGGGTCCACGACCGGGTTGCGGTACCTGAACTCCGACGCGGGCTCGGCGTCCGACGGGATCCTGGCCAGCTCCTCGACCAGCACCGCGCCCATCTGGCCCGCGTAGTAGGCCGAGCCGCAGCCGAGGAACTTCACCTGCCTGATCGCCCGCAGCTGGCGCGCGTCCAGGTCGATCCC
Organism: Streptosporangiaceae bacterium; assembly: GCA_030040475.1. The sequence goes on along the minus strand of JASHTQ010000180.1, from coordinate 2,933 downwards.
GCCCAGCTTCGCGGTCGCGAACCTGTCGTCGAGCCGGCCGCGCAGCGCGCGGCGCAGCGCGTCGGGCTGCTCGTGGATCTCCTTGCTCATGAAGTCCTCGTAGGGGCCGAGCTCGTAGTCGCCGACCTCGGCCTCCACCGTGGTGGGGACCTTGGCGCCGGTGGCGTGCCTGGCCTCGTCACTGGACGACAGCGCGTCAAGCGCGGCGGTGTGGTAGTCGGCGGCGTGCACCGTGGCGACCTCGGCGTCGTCCAGGTAGACGACCTGCTTGGTGTAGCGGACGAGCGCGGCCACGTCCGAGGCGACGAACATCTCGGACTGGCCGATGCCGAGCACGATCGGGCTGCCGTTGCGGGCGACCACGAGCTCGCCCGGGTTCTGCAGGTCGAGCACGACCAGGCCGTAGGTGCCCTCGACGTGGCGCAGCGCGCGGCGGACGGCGTCCTCCAGGCTGGCCTCGGCGTCGTGGGCGAGCTCGGCGGCGATCAGGTGCGCGAGCGCCTCGGTGTCGGTGTCGCTGACCAGCGTGACGCCGCGGTTGGCCAGGCCGTCCCGCAGCTGCTCGGCGTTCTCGATGATGCCGTTGTGCACGACCGCGATCCGGCCCGCGGCGTCGGTGTGCGGGTGGGCGTTGACGTCGTTCGGCTCGCCGTGCGTGGCCCACCTGGTGTGGCCGATGCCGATGCTCGCCTTGGTCCGGTCGTTGACCTTTGCCCGCAGGTCCTGGACCCGGCCCGCGGTCTTGGTGATCTGCAGCCTGTTGCGGTGGATGACCGCGAGGCCGGCCGAGTCATAGCCGCGGTACTCCAGGCTCCGCAGCCCCTCCAGCAGGACCGGGATCGCGTCCCTGCGGCCCACGTACCCGACGATTCCGCACACCGTTGACCCCCTTTATCCGTAGACCATCCGCCGCAGCTGGCGCTGCGACGTCGGCGGCGCGGCGAACCTGCGCTGCCCCAGCTCGGCCGCGATCGCGGGCCAGATCTCCTCGTTCTTGTGCTGGCGCCCGTGCATCTCGGCGTGGCGCCTGCGGACGAACTGCTCGATCGTCTCGTCGAAGTAGGCTGTCACGTCGGCGATGACCCTGGCCACGGTCGGCTGCGGCAGCCCCGTCGAGGCCACCAGGTAGCGGGCGAGATCCGGCGGCACGTCGGGCATGGCTACTTTTTACTCGCTCGCGGCTCCATTAGGCAACGATCCTGCCCGTTTCCGGGCAGGAGTCGGGCCGAAATATGATGTTCAGCCTGTCTCGTCCGCCTCGGTGCCGCCGAGGTAGCTGGCCGCGAGCAGCGCGCCGTCCTGGCTCAGCTCCGCCGCCCGGCCGCTGGCGGCCAGCTCGCCGTGGGACAGGATGTAGCCGCGGTCGGCGATCTTGAGCGCCAGGTGCACGTGCTGCTCGACGAGCAGCACCCCGGCCCCCTGGCCGGTCGCGTAGTCCCGCACCACCGGCAGCAGCCGGTCCACGATCACCGGGGCCAGGCCGAGGCTCATCTCGTCCAGCATCAGCAGCGCGGGCTGCCGGCGCAGGGCCCGCGCGATCGCGAGCATCTGCTGCTCCCCGCCGGACAGCAGCCCCGCCTTGCGGCCGCGCAGCGCGCGCAGCGGCGGGAAATGGTCGAAGGCGGCGTCGAGTTCGGCCGGGGTGCCGACGCCGTCCAGCCGGAAATGCTCGGCGACCGTCAGCCCGAAGAAGATGCCGCGGTCGTAGGGAACGTGCGCCAGGCCCAGCCGCGCCCGCTGGGTCGGGGAGATGCCGGCCAGGTCCCGGCCGGCCAGCCTGATCGTGCCGCCGGACGGCTTGAGCAGGCCGGATATCGCCCGCAGCGTCGTGGTCTTGCCGGCGCCGTTGGCGCCGAGCAGCGCGACGACCTCGCCGGGCGAGACGGTCAGCGTCAGGTCGCGGACGACCGGCGCGCGGTCGTAGGCCACGCTCAGCCGGTCGAGCTGGAGAACCGGGTCCGTCATCGTCGTGCTCGCCTTCGCGGGACGGAATTCCAACCAGCCTCTATCGGGGCGGCGCCGGCGGGCATTGGCGCGCACGCCAAGTTGCCGGGCGCGAATGTGTGCCCTGCGTACAGGAAACGCGATTGTGACCTGAATGGCCAATCAGGTGAGTTGACGGGCGCTTGGTACAGGTTTTTTCTACAGGGAGTATTTCACGCAGGGTTTCTCGAAATTTCCCACCCGGGAGGAACCATCGTGCGAAGACACCTACGGTTCGGCTTCGCCCCGGTCGCGGCGGCAATGGTCGCCGCGGTGCTGGCCGCGGCGGGCTGCAGCAGCAGTTCGAGTTCCACTACCAGTTCGACCGCGCCCCCGGCGACGAGCGCGCCGGCCACCAGCCTCCCGCCGAGCACCGGCGTCGGCGGCCAGGGCGCCCAGTCCGTCACCAACTACCTGACCTACACCGGCGGCAAGTCCGGCCCGGCCAGCAGTTCCCTGGCGCCGGTCGAGATCGGCTTCCTGAACCAGCAGGGCGGCTCGTCGGCCATCGGCCCGCTCGCGACCAACGGCGCGCAGACCGCGGTCACCTACATCAACAAGGACCTCGGCGGCGTGGACGGCCACCCGCTCAAGCTGGTCACCTGCTTCATCGCCAACACCGACGCCGAGGGCACGACCTGCGGCCAGCAGTTCGCGGCCGACAAGAGCATCGACGTCATCGCCGAGGGCGGCGTGGCGATCGGCATCCAGCCCTTCTACACCGCGATCGGGTCGAAGACCCCGGTCATCGTCGGGGTGGCCGCGACGGGCACCGACGGCGTGCAGCCCAACGCGGTGATCCTGTTCGGCGACGCGACGCACGTGCTCGGGCCGTTCGGCACCTACGCCAAGGACGTGCTGCACGCCAAGACGGCGGCGCTCGTCTACCCGGACGTCCCCGGCATCACCGAGGGCGCCGCGGCGATCAAGGCGGGGCTGCAGGCGGCCGG
>JASHTQ010000179.1 GCA_030040475.1 Streptosporangiaceae bacterium | reverse complement strand
CGATGCCCTGAGCGGGGCTCGTGACGCACAAGCCCCTTCTTGCGGGGCCTGTGACCCACAAGCCCCGTTACCAGCAGGCAAATCCATCGTGATCATCACGAGATGCGGGCCAGAACCGCCGGCCTGGCCCGGATTCCCGAGCCGGCCTGGCCCGGTCCGCCTGCCTGCCCGCCCGGCTGCCCCCGCAGACCCTCCCGGCGCCATCCCGGCCGGCCTCCCTAACCGCCGGGAACACGGCATCCTGCTCCGCGCCGGGTCCTTGTCAGTCTCGTCAGTCGTGTCCGGGCTCCGTCCCCGCGCCCGGGATATCCGGCCGCCAGTTCTGCAGCTCCTCGCTTGCCTTATGCAGGCCAAGCTTCTCCAGCGGAGTACCCTGCCCGGTGCGCAGGTTCCGGAGCACCGTTGCCATGAACTCATCCATCGCTTCGGTCACCCTCTGGATCCCGGAGGAATCCGGCTTGTCGTCTGTCATACGGACAGCTTGGCACTCCCCTTCGCGGAAAGTCAGGTACCGCCCGTCGGAGTGCCGGCCGCCCGAACGACTATGAGGGTGTGACGCACCCGCGGCTGCGGCCCGACCCGGCGTTCGGGCTACTGGAGCTGTACGACGACGCGCTGCCGCACGTCTACGGCTACCTGCTGGCCCGATGCGGCGATACCAGCCTCGCCGAGGATCTCACGGCCGAGTCGTTCCTGGCCGCCGTGCACGCGGTTCGCAAGCCCGGCGCGCCGGAGCCCTCGATCCCGTGGCTGATCGGGGTGGCCAGGCACAAGCTCGCCGACCACTGGCGGCGGGCCGAGCGGGAGCAGCGCGGGTTGCGGCTGCTGGACGGCGAGACGCCGTGCGCCGACGATCCGTGGGAGGCGGTCGTCGACCGGATCCGGGCCCGTGAGGTGCTCGGTCGGCTCGGGGCGCATCACCGGGTCGCGCTCACGCTGCGCTACCTCGACGGGCTGCCGGTGCCCGAGGTGGCCCGGCACCTTGACCGCAGCCTGCACGCGACCGAGGCGCTGCTGGTGCGTGCCCGCGCCGCGTTCCGCCAGATGTACGAGGGAGAGGAGGGCTCGCGATGACCGATCCGTTCGAGGCGCCGTTCTTTGCGGCACTGCGCGAGCCCGTCACGCCGGTTCGTCCCGACCTCGGCTTCGCCGGGCGGCTGCGGCAGCGGCTGACCAGGGAAGTGTTCGCATCCCAAGGAGGAAGCATGACCGAGCAGGCCGCCGCGGCCCAGGTGGAGCGCGAGCCCGCCTGGCCTCCGGCACTGACCCCCTACATCGTCGTGTCCGACGCACGGCGCGCCATGGACTGGTACATCGAGGTGCTCGGCGCGCGGCGCCGCGGCGAGCCATGGGTCAACGCGGACGGCACGATCGGCCACGCCGAGGTCGGCATCGGCGACGCGGTGCTGATGTTCTCCGAGGCGTCTGACCTGTGGCCCGAGGTGCCGGTGCGCGCACCGCAGTCTCCCGCGACGTTCAGCCACAGCCTGCACCTGGAGGTCGACGACGTCGACGCGAGCACCGATAAGGCCCGTCGCAGCGGCGCCTCGGTGGAACGGGAGCCTGCCGACCAGCCCTACGGCCGCGCCGCGGTGATCGTCGACCCGTTCGGGCACCGCTGGATCCTGCTCAGGCGCCCGGCTCGAGGCACGAGGCTCCGCCAGGGCGACGTCGCGAACGTCACGATGCTGGCGCGGGACACGCACGGGGCGATGGAGTTCTACCAGGCCGTCCTCGGAGTGCCGTTCTCCTCCGGTCACCCGGGCGCGTGGCGAACCGACCAGACCTCGCCGCCGCTGAGCATCTTGCCGTCGCGGGACGCGGAACCAGAGGTGCAGCTGTCCTACCGCGTCGATGACATCGCGGCCGCGGCCGAGCGGGTCCGGGCGGCCGGCGGCCACGCGGGCGAGCCCGCGCGCGTGCCGTACGGGCTGCTCGCCACCTGCGTCGACGATCAGGGCGTCACGTTCCGCCTCTGGCAGCCGACCGACTGACCCCGATCACGGCGACCGGCCAGGGTCCGGTACCGTATCTGCGTATCCTGGCCGTCAGTGATCGTGAGGACATGGCGAAATGAGCAGCACCGACCCGACGACGATCGGCGTACATCGCGCTCTGCACGAAGCGCTCAACTCGGCGAGGGAGGCCAGGCACCACCTCGACGACGGGGATGCCACCCCCGACCTGGACGACCTCGTGGAGCTCGGCACGCTGCTGGCCGGGCTGGCGGAGGCCGTCACCGCCGTCAATTCGGGGATGCTGGAAAAGGCGCGCGCCGCGCAGGGCTCGCACACCTGAAGCATCCGGTCGCCGAGCGCCTAGTCCTGCTGGTCGGCCGGGAGTTCCCCTGGGTCCCGCAGCACCGGAAACGCGAGGGTAAAGGTCGACCCGTCTGGTCCGGTCCGCACCGCCACGGTTCCTTCGTTGGCCTTCGTGACGCTGCCGACGATGGCGAGCCCCAGCCCCGCGCCGGGCATCCCGCGCGCGTTCGGCGCTCGGTAGAAGCGCTCGAAGACGTGCGGGAGATCCTCGGGCGCGATGCCCGGGCCCTGATCGCTGACAAGCACCCGGCCGTTCTCGACGACGACGCGCATCGCGACCTGGGGCGGACTCCACTTGACGGCGTTGTCGACCAGGTTGCTGACGGCGTGATCGACCGCGGCCGGGTCGACGTGCACCAGGCACGGACGTAGCTCGGTCTCGATGACGGCGTGCGACGCGCGCTGGCGCACGCGATGCACCGCCTGGTCGGTAAGCACGTCCAGGCGCACGGTCTCGCGATGCGGTGTGGACTCGTGGTAGCGGGCAAGGTCGAGCAGGTCGGTGATCCATTATGCGGGACGCGCGGACGCCGGCACCGCTTACTTACCCGCCGCGCCTTGTCCCGTGCCCCTACCGCCCGTGCCCCTACCGCCCGTGCCTGGCCCGGCCGCGCCGTTCCCGACCTCTTGCCGGGTCGCCTGCTTGGCCGCTTCCAGGGCGGCGGCTAGCTGGGCGGCGCTCACGCCAAGGCCACGCGCGATCGCGGCGAACGCCGGGCTGGCGGGATCTACGCCGCCGGTGCCGTTCAGCGCGTCGGTACGGTCGGCGCCAACATGGTGGTGGCAGGCGTCTTGGCAGTGGACCTAGCTACACCATTCGCTGTTTGCCCAGGTCGTCGCCGGAAGAGGAGAATGGGCCCATGTCAGGTGAGTTGATCCGCTGCCCGCACTGCGGCCAGACCAACCGGCCGCAGCTGTCGCAGCGGTTCGGGGCGCAGGCGATCCCGACGTTGCTCGTGTTGCGTGGCGGGCAGGTGACGGCCAGGCAGACGGGCGCCGCTCCGCTGGCCGCGCTGCGGGCGTGGGTCGACAAGGCGCTCGCCGCACCCGCTCGCTGATCAGGCGGCGTAGGAGGAGGACAGCGCCGACCTGGCCGGAGCCAGCATTCCTAGCTGGTGAAGCTCTCGAGTTCAGCCAACTCGTCGGCCTTGTCCCGCTCGTAGGCCTCCACCTCATCCTCACGGTCGGCCTCGACCTGCGCGGCGGGAACACCGTGCAGGTCGTGTACGTACCTCTTGCCGCGCAGCAGCGATGCGAGCGCCGCGATCAGGCAGGCCGCGATCGCGAAGTCGAACGCGATGTGCAGCCCGCTGGAGAACGGCCCGGAGATCAGGGACGGGAAGAACGAGTGACCGGTCAGGTAGGCCGCGTGGCTTGCCGGCAGCTTGCTGACGGCGGAGCCGAGCAGCGTCTTGATCGGGTTGTAGCCGAGCAGCGCGGCGAACATGATCGACACCGGCGGCAGCGCGGCCAGCCGCGACGCGTCCGCGGCCGGAAGGCCCTGCGCGGTCAGCCCGTGGAACAGGCTCGACGGCAGCGAGGAGGCAAGCCCGAGGATGATCAGCGAGAAGAAGATGCCGATCGACAGCACCATCGCCGAGTTCTGGAACGTCGCGCTCATGCCCGCGCCGACGCCGCGCCGCTCCGGTGGCAGGCTGTTCATGATCCCGGCCCGGTTCGGCGACGCGAACAGGCCCATGCCGATCCCGTTGAGCAGCAAGATCCCGGCGAACTGCCAGTAGGTGAAGTTGACGGGAAGCAGCTGCAGCAAGACGAACGACAACGCCGCCACCAGCATGCCGCCGGTCGCGAACGGCCGGGCGCCGAACCGGTCGGACAGCCAGCCGGACACCGGCCCGGCGATCAGGAAGCCGACGGTCAGCGGGAGCATCGCGATGCCCGCCCACAGCGGCGTGTTGCTGAAGCTGTAGCCGTGTATCGGCAGGTAGATGCCCTGCAGCCAGATGATGAGGATGAACATCAGGCCGCCGCGGCCCAGCGAGGACAGCAGGCTGGCCAGGTTCCCCGCGGTGAACGGGCGGATCCGGAACAGCGCCAGCCGGAACATCGGCTCGGCGACGCGCGTCTCGATCACGCAGAAGACCGCGAGCGTCGCGAGCCCGCCGCAGATGAGGCTGAGCACGAACGGGCTGGTCCAGCCCATCGTGTGCCCGCCGTAGGGCTGGATGCCGTAGGTGATGCCGACCAGGACCGCGATCAGGCCCACGCCGAACGTCAGGTTGCCCCACCAGTCAAGCGACGCAGGCCTGCGCACGCCGAGTTCGCGTAGCTTCAGGTAGGACCAGATCGTGCCGAGAATCCCGAAGGGCACCGAGACGAGGAAGACGAAACGCCAGCTGACCGGGCCGAGCAAACCGCCGAGCACCAGCCCGATGAACGAGCCGGCGATCGCGGCCACCTGGTTAAGACCGAGCGCGAGCCCGCGCTCGTTCGCGGGGAAGGCGTCGGTGAGGATCGCGCTGGAGTTGGCCATCAGCATGGCCCCGCCGATCCCCTGCAGGATCCGCATCCCGATCAACCACCAGGCGGCGGCGGTGCCGTGCAGCCAGGTCACCGACAGCAGCACGGAGAAGAAGGCGAACACCGCGAAGCCGGTGTTGAACATCCGCACCCGGCCGAACATGTCCCCCAGCCGACCGAAGCTGACCACGAGCACCGCGGTGACGACCAGGTACCCCATGAGCAGCCACAGCAGCAGGGTCGTGTTGCCCGGCTGCAGCGGGTTGACGCCGATCCCGCGGAAGATGTCCGGCAGCGCGATCAGCATGATGGACGAGTTGACCGTGGCCATCAGGATGCCGAGCGTGGTGTTGGACAGCGCGATCCACTTATAGCGAGGCCCGACGACCTGCTGCCCGCCGGCGGCTTGTCGGCTGGTGTTCGGCGGCACTGTGTTCGGCTCTGCTGGCCCGGCTGGCACGAGGACTCCTTCGCGTGACGAAAACCTGCGGCGTTATTAGTTGTATAGTACAAACTAAATTTCTGCGCAATCTGTTCCCGCACCTTAACCTCCAGGTCACCGCCGCCTCAGGCCGACGCTAATGGCAGAAAAAGTTGGCTTTTCGTCATTGCTGTCGTCGGCCATGGCGGGTCAGACTTAAACCCATGCGAACGGTGCTTGTCGTGATCTTCGACGGGGTGCAGAGCCTTGACGTCACCGGGCCGCTCGAGGTGTTCGCCGGGGCGAGCTCCTGGCAGGACCGGCGGGCCGGCCACGCCGGCGGATCGGGATACGAGCTGCGCACCGCCAGCCTCGGCGGCAGCACCGTGACGACCTCCAGCGGCCTGCGCCTGCTGCCCGACCAGGACCTGCGCGAGATCGGCCACGCGCCGGACGTGCTGATCGTCCCTGGCGGCGAGGGCACCCGCCGGCCCGATCCGGAACTCATCGCGTGGCTGCGCGCACACGGCCGCCAGGCGCGGCGCCTGGTCTCCGTGTGCACCGGCGCGTTCCTGCTGGCCGAAGCCGGGCTGCTGACCGGAAGGCGGGTGACCACGCACTGGGCTTACTGCGCCGCGCTGGCCGCCAGGTTTCCCGACCTCGACGTCGACCAGGACCCGATCTTCGTCAGGGACGGGAACGTCGCCACCTCGGCCGGCGTCACCGCGGGGATGGACCTCGCGCTGGCCCTCGTGGAGGACGATCTCGGCCGCGACGCGGCGCTCGAGGTCGCCAGGCACCTGGTCGTGTTCCTGCGCCGCCCGGGCAACCAGGCCCAGTTCAGCGCCCAGCTCGCGGCGCAGGTGGCGAACAGGGAGCCGCTGCGCGAGGTCCAGCACTGGATCGCCGACCACCCGGCCGCCGACCTCTCGGTACGCGCGCTGGCCCGCCGGGCCAGCCTGTCCCCGCGCCAGTTCGCTCGCGCCTTCGCGGCCGAGGTAGGCATGCCGCCCGGCCGCTACGTCGACCGGATCCGGCTGGAGGCCGCCAGGCGCCAGCTTGAGGACACGACGGCAGGCGTCGAGCAGACCGCCCGCTCTTGCGGCTACGGGACGCCCGAGGCGATGCGCCGCGCCTTCGTCCGCGCCCTGGGCGTCAGCCCGGGGGAGTACCGCCGCCGCTTCCGCCCCGCCGCCACCGCCGGCTCACACCAAGACTAAGGACAGCCATGCAGATCGCCATCGTGCTCTATGACAGGTTCACCGCCCTCGACGCGATCGGTCCCTACCAGGTGCTCAGCGCGCTGCCCGGTGCCGACGTGGTCTTCGCGGCCGAGCGCCCAGGTCCGATGGGCCTGGTCAGCGACGAGGAGGGCCGCCTGATCGTGTCCGCGGAGGCCGCCCTGACCGACGTCCCGCATCCGGACATCATCGTGGTACCCGGCGGCCCCGGCCAACGCGACCAGATGGCAGAAGGCCCCCTGCATGCCTGGCTCCGGGACGCCGACCAAGGCAGCACGTGGACGACCTCGGTGTGCACGGGCTCGCTGATCCTGGCCGCGGCCGGATTGCTGGCCAACCGTCGCGCCACGTCGTACTGGATGGCCATCGACCAGCTCGCGAAGTTCGGCGCGACCCCGGTCCCCGAGCGTGTCGTCTTCGACGGCAAGTACGTCACCGCAGCCGGCGTCTCCTCCGGCATCGACATGGCGCTGGCCCTGGCCGGCCGTGTCGCCGGCGACCGGGTCGCCCAGGCCATCCAGCTCGGCATCGAGTACGACCCCCAGCCCCCCTACGACGCAGGCTCCCCAGACCGCGCTCCCGCCGACCTAGTTACCGCCCTCCGCTCCCGCACCCGCTGACCCCAAACCCGCCCAAGCCGCGCCCAGCCCAAGCGCCCAGCCCAAGCGCCCAGCCCAAGCCGCGCCCCGACCGCCCCAGGCAAGCGCTAGGGCTCCGCGAATACGCCCTCGCGCAGCGAATAGTCGTACCGGTAGATCTCGCGCCCGTTCAGGTAGGCGCGCTCCGCCCGGCTCATCACGTCCAGCGGGTCGCCGGACCAGATCACCACGTCGGCGTCCTTGCCTGGCG
>JASHTQ010000178.1 GCA_030040475.1 Streptosporangiaceae bacterium | reverse complement strand
CGGTCGTGCCGCCGTTCGCCGCCCGGTTGAGGTCCCTGGTCCCGGTGCCCGCGGACCCGTTCCTGACCGCGGTACCGGTTCCTGCGGTGCCGTTCCTTGCGGCCGCGCGCGCGTTCCTGGCGCGGGCTGACTTCGACGCGGTCATCCGGGCTTCGCCTCCGGTGGTCTCACGGCTGCTGGGGACGCGGGGATCTGCGGTCGTGACGACGACCGACACCAGATGCCAGATTGTACCCCGCGTCCCGATGCCATGGGCCTTCGGATTTCCTGCAGGTTTCCCCTAAGGCCCAGGGCGCCGGGCGTTACGAGCCGGACGTTGCCTTCAACGCGGCGAGCTTGGCCTCCAGCGCCTGCACCGTCGGGGTGCACGCGCTGCCTGGCTGGTTATTGGTCAGCTTGCAGATGGCGGCGGTCAGGTAGTTGGCCGAGCCGAGCGCGCCCTGCGCGATCGTGCTCGACGGGTCGCTGAGCGCGGCCGCCACCTGGCTCCAGGTCTTGCCTTGCAGGTCCTGCGGCCCGTACGGCGTCAGGTTCCCGACCTCGACGTACGCGTTCCCGATGTCGATGAACGGTATGTAGCCGGTGCCGTACTTGGTCGCCAGCGCCTGCTGCGCCGAGGTAGGCGTCTGCAGCGTGACGTAATCGACGCTGGTCGAGGAGGAGTTGCCGATGCGGTAGTTCCGCGTCTCCTCCACCGAGACGAACGAGATGTACTTGCTCGTGTACTTCGAGCCGTAGAACGTCCACGTCGGGGTGTTGGCGTAGGCGTCGGTGCTTGAGGAGTGGATGGTGGTGAGCCCGGAGAACGTGCCGAACCGGCTCAGCGCGATGATCATGGGCCAGCGCTCCGCCCCGCAGTACGGGCAGTACTCGGCGCCGATGTAGAGGAATTCCGGCTTGCCGTTCGAGGTCAGCGCCGGCGAACCGGTGATCGGGGACATGAAGTCGCCGCTGGTGTTCCCCAGGCTGCCACCGGTGGTGATGCTTCCGCCGCCGACGCTGTTCAGCGCGCTGACCGGGACGGTGGTGACCTGCTTGGTGAGGGTGGCCAGCGCCGCACCCGTGGGGCCGTTCGAGGCGGCCGCCGCCGTGGGCGGCGGCTTCTTGTTGATCTTCACCACGACGAAGACCACCACGACGACCACGACGACGACGATGGCGCCGGCCGCGATGAGGATCCGCCTGCGCCGCTCGGCCCTGCGGGCCGCCGCGCGCTGCGCTGCGATCTTCTCCCTGCGGGAGACGTCGACCTTGGTTCTGCTTGCCTTGCCCATGCTTGCTTCGTCCAACCCTCAGCTATCTAATGCTGGCAGCGATTGCCAGCCGACGGCCAGGCCGTGCGCCCGCTGATCCGCGCACCTGCCATGCGCAAGAGTAGCCCGCCTGCGGGGTACCGCGCTCCATCGTAGGCGCTACGCAGATGTCGCGTGGCCTCGCCGGCCGGCTAGCCCGCCCCGGCGAGCCCCGGCGGCACCCGGATACCCGCCGGTAATGAGCCATGATGATCGTTAAGGGGCCGGAAGTGGAGTAATGGCCAAGATAGGCTGACGATTCCATAAAGCGCTCTTAGTGGATCATCACGGCCCGATACGGCTAGATCGTCGCCGGCCGACTTGGGGTTGTCCGGAACGAGGGTGCCGACCCTCACGGCAGGTAGTGAGGGGGGTGCCGTGAGGGTCGGCGGCTCCGGGTCAAGCAGGTGCCCGGAGGCTTCCGCGCGCCGGCTAGACCGGCTCCGCGAAGCGGGTGAACCCGGGCAGGCCCGGATAAGATAGGCATCCGCGGCGGGTCGCGGAAGGGGCCAGCCAGGACACGCGTGACGCCATCTGCTCGACCTCCCCGCACGCAAGAGCAGCCGACGCGCCGACCGGCGGCGACGGGGACCCGCCCTGTGCTGGACAAGCATTGAATACAGCTCTCTACGTGATCTAGATATTTTCTGGATGAGTACGGTAAATCCCGGTAATCTCTGTGACAGATCCTCTGCCCGGGTGGGGGCGGAAGCAGGTATCGAGCGGAAGGTCTTCTCAGCCGTGGTGTTGCGCGTAGGCGTGCTTGGCCCGGTGACGGCCTGGTTCGGCGGCCAGGAGCTCCCCGTGGGCCAGCCCAGGCAGCAGGCAGTGCTCGGCATCCTCGCCATGCGGGCCAACAGGGTCATCTCCCGCGGCGAGCTCGTCGATGCCGTCTGGGGACAAGACCCGCCGGCCAGCGCCGAGGGCGGCATCTATACCTACGTGGCCGGCCTTCGCCGGATCATCGAGCCGAACAGGTCGCTGCGCGGGCCCGGCCGCGTGCTCGTCTCGTCCGGGGCGGGCTACGTGCTGCACCTGGTGCCCGGCCAGCCGGACGCGGTCGCCTTCGAGCAGCACCTGGCCCGGGCCCGCCAGCTGCGCAAGAGCGGCGACCCGGCCGCCGCGGTGACCGCCATCAACGCCGGGCTCGGCCTATGGCGCGGCAGCGCGTTCGCCGGCGTCCCCGGCCCGTTCGCGGAAACGGAACGGGCGCGGCTGGCCGAGATGCGGTCGGCCGCCGCGGAAGAAAGAGCCGACGTGCTGCTGTCGCTGGGCCGTCACGAGGAGGTCGTGCCCGACCTGACCGCCATGGTGGCCGAGCACCCGCTGCGGGAGCGGATGCGCGGGCTGCTGATGATCGCGCTGTACCGCAGCGGGCGGCAGGCCGAGGCGCTGCGGGTGTTCGCCGAGGGCAGGCGGGTACTCGCCGACGAGCTCGGCATCGACCCGGGCAGTGACCTGGCCCGGCTGCACCAGCAGGTGCTCACCATGGACGCCGCCCTCAACCTGGCCGCGCCCGCGATCACGATCGGCGAGGACGACGCGGCCGGGCCAGGCCGTCCGGCCGAGCCGCAGGCCGCCGACGAGTTCGCCGTGCCGGCCGACGCCGGGTACGGTGCCGAACCGGAGACGGCCGACCGGTCCTGGCAGGGCGGCGGGCCCCGCGGCTCGGGGCAGGGTCCCGGCATACCCGTGCCCGCGCAGCTGCCGCTGGACGCCCCCGGCTTCTCCGGCCGCCACGAGGAACTCGGCATGCTGCACGCGATGCTGCCCTCGGCGCGGTCGGCGTCGCCGGACGAGTCCGTGCCGATCATCGTCATCTCCGGCACGGCGGGGGTCGGCAAGACCGCGCTCGCCGTCCGCTTCGGCCGCCAGGTTGCCAAGCGCTTCCCGGACGGCCAGCTCTACGTCAACCTGCGCGGCCTGGATCCGGCCACCACCCCGATGGAGCCGGGCGAGGCGCTGCGGTTCCTGCTTGACAGCTTCGGCGTGCCGCCGCACCGGATCGCGGTCGGCCCCGAGGCCCAGGCGGCCCTGTACCGCAGCCTGCTCGACGGCAAGCGGATGCTGATCGTGCTCGACAACGCGAGCAACGCCGCCCAGGTGCGCCCGCTGCTGCCCGGCTCGCCGGGCTGCCTGGTCGTGGTGACCAGCCGCAACCAGATGGCCGGGCTGGTCGCCGCGGAGGGCGCGGTGCCGCTCATGCTCGACGTGCTCAGCCAGGAAGAGGCGCACGAGATGCTCGCCCGCAGGCTCGGCCACGACCGCGCCACGGCCGAGCCGGAGGCCGCCGACGAGATCATCGAGGAGTGCGCCAGGCTCCCGCTCGCGCTCAGCATCACCGTCGGCCGGGCGGCGGGCCGGCCGCGGCGCTCGCTTGCCGAGCTGGCGGCCGAGCTCCGCGACGCCAGGGGCAGGCTGGACGCGCTGGCCGCCGACGAGGCCACCGCCACCGACGTGCGGGCCGTGCTCTCCTGGTCCTATGACCAGCTCAGCGAGCCCGCGGCGCGGATGTTCCGGCTGCTCGGCATGCACCCGGGCCCGGACATCTCGCTGTCCGCGGCGGCCAGCCTGGCCGGCCTGCCGCGCGCCGGGGCGGGCGCCGCGCTGCGCGAGCTGACCAGGACGCACATGGTCGCCGAGTACACGCCGGCCAGGTTCGCGTTCCACGACCTGCTCCGCACCTACGCCGCCGACCAGTCCGAACGCCGCGACAGCGAGGAGGAGCGGCAGCAGGCCGTGCGCCGGGTGCTCGATCACTACCTGCACACGGCGATGGCGGCCACGATGCGGTTCAGCCCGCACCGGTCGCCGCTGCGGCTGCCCGAGCCGCTGCCCGGCGTGCTTCCCGCCGACTTCTCCGCCAAGGAGCAGGCGGCGGCCTGGTTCGACGCCGAGGTCCCGGTGCTGCTCGCGCTGGTCGGCTACGCCGACTCGGGCGGCCTGGAGGCCTACGCCTGGCAGATCCCCTGGACGCTCGGCCCGTTCTTCTCCCGCCGCGGGCGCTGGCAGGAGTACGCCGGCATCCAGCAGACCGCGCTCGGCGCCGCGCGGCGGCTCGGCGAGCCGCTGGGCCTGGCGCACGCGCACCACCTGCTCGGGCACGCCCAGGCGCACCTGGCCGACTACGACGCGGCCGAGGCCAACATGCGCCGGGCGCTCGACATCTTCCACGATCTCGAGGACCGGGGGAACCAGGCCGTGGTGATGAACGGCCTCGGGCTCATGTACGAGCGGCAGGAGCGCTACGAGGAGGCTCTCGCGGTGACCCTGGACGCGCTGCGGATGCTCAAGGCGGTCGGTCACTGGTGGACCCAGGCCACCCTGGAGAACTCCACCGGCTGGCTCTACGCCCACCTCGGGCAGTACGAGGAGGCGGTGAGCCACTGCATGCGCGCGCTGAGCCTGCACCGGGAGTCCGGTCACCGCGGCGGCGCCGGCGACACGCTGGACAGCCTGGGCTACATCTACCGGCAGATCGGCGACTACGCCAGGTCCAGGGACTTCTACCTGCAGGCCATCGGGCTGTACCACGAGATCGGCGACTCGTTCAGCGAGGGCCAGTCGCTGACCGGGCTCGGCGACACGCACGCCGAGGCGGGCGATCCCGCCCAGGCAAGGACCGTCTGGATCAGGGCCGCGGCGCTGCTCGACACCCTGCCGCACCCGCTGGCCGACCAGGTCCGCGGCAAGCTGCGCGACCTGGACGCACGCCTCGACCCCGATCACCCGGCGCCAGGGACGGGCACCACGGCCCGTTCGGTATAAAAGA
>JASHTQ010000014.1 GCA_030040475.1 Streptosporangiaceae bacterium | reverse complement strand
GCCCCTGGCCAGCGATCTGCTCGTGGCCGCAGAGGACTTCCCGGCAGTACGGGCCTGGGTCAACAGCCATAACCTCGGCGGCGACATCACGCTGGTCCCCGGAGTCGCGGACCTGCCAGTGCACGCCCACAAGGCCGGGACTGTCGCCGCCATGCTGGAAATCACGCCCGGACCCTACCAAGGATGGCTCAGCGAGGAACTGAAGCGGTTCACCTACCTGTGCGTAGAAAAGGACACCGACCTTGAGGGCCCGCACGTTGATGGTGTGCTAGGCCGAGTGACCCGCGCCGGCATGCGCACGGCCCCGAACAAGCGCGTGATCAAGGCGGATGCCCCGCGGCGGTACCGGTGGGTCGGCCGCGACAACAGCGCCCTGCGCGCCGAGCTGGAGGACGAGCTCGGCGGCTTGCGGCGGCAGTTCGACGATGTCACGCGGCAGGTCGAGATCGCCCGCGGCCTTCTGCGGGCACAGCAGGGCCGTATCGATGAGCTGAACCGGCTCACGGACGACCTGTCATGGGACGATCTTGACCTGGAGCCGACCAGGCGGCGCCTGGCCGCGCTGGCCGATGAGCTGGATCGCGCCGACACTCCCGAACAGCGGGCGCGCCGCACCGCTTTCGACGCCGCCCAGCAGAGATTCTTCGACGCAAGAAGTGCGGCCGAAAAGGCCGAGCAGAACGCCGGGCGACTCAACCGGCTATGGGGAGCGGTCCTTAGGGTCCAGGATGCCGCGAACGACATCGTCGACGCGCACGAGCCGCTCACGGCGGACGAGCTGGCAGCAGCCGCGTCCCTGCCATTCAAGACACCCGCCCTGGACAAGATCGACCTTGGCGGCCGCGACGTCGACGAGCAAACCGACGCCGCCGTGCGGGCCAGCTACCTGGACGCCGCCGGGGTCCTGGAAGACCAGATCCGGAACGACGACATCGCTCGCAACAGCCACGAGCGTACTCTGCTGGCGACCATCCGGGCTTACCGCAATATCAACGACCGCACGCAACGGGAGATCGACGAGACCATTGAATCGCTCGCGGCCCTGGAGCAGATCCACCAGCAGCTGGTCACCGATGACCTGCCCCGCACCCGAGGGGACTGGCTGGAAAAGATCGACGCCGACCTCAACCAGGGCCTGCGCGCCCTGCTACAGCAGATCGACGTCGACCGGCGAGAGATCACCCGCGGCCTGGACCCGGTCAACGCCGTCCTGGCCGGAGTGCCGTTCCGGCACGACTCGCACCTGGCCATCGAGCCAGTCGACCATCCCAGCAGCAGCCTGCAGGAGTTCCAGAAGGTCGTGCTCGCCTATACCCGGGACAACCCGCTGGGGGAGGACCTGTTCAACGACGAGGCCAAGGTCGAGGCGTCCTTCAGGCGGCTGCGCAAGAACCTCGGACGGCTGACCGACCCCTCCCGGGCAGGAGAGTCCTGGCGGCGGAGCGTGTTCGACTCCCGTGAGCACGTCACGTTCCGCGCCATCGAGACACCCAGCTCAGGCAAGCCAGTTGTTCACGAAGGGGTGTCCGGGATGAGTGGCGGGGAAGGGCAAGAACTGATCGCGTTCATCCTCGGCGCCGCGCTGCGCTACCGCCTCGGCGAGGGCGGACAGGCACCACCCACATACGGCTGTGTCGTGCTGGACGAGGGATTCGTCAAAGCTGACAGCGACTACACCGGACGCGCACTGCGGGCTCTGCAGGAGCTGGGGTTCCAGCTGATCATCGGCGCCCCCCGCGAGAAGGCCACGGCGTTCGAGGACTTCGTCGACCTGGTCGCCTACATCAGCACCGACCCGGACAACCCCGACGGCGTGCGGATCTATTCGATGACCATCCAGGAAGCACTTCAGCTCGACCAGGACGCCGCGTGATGCGCGGACCCGAGCACGTGCTGCAGAAAGCGCAGACCCGGTACCGCGGCATCTGGCGTGATGCACTCCTGGGCACCGACCCGGGCGCGTACGCCGTGACGCTCGATCCTCCATCCGCCTCCGCGATCACTGCCCGCGCTGCCGACGTCTCCGCCTGGCTGATCCACTGGCGGCAATGGGCCGCCCAGCACCCCGGCGTTACCCTGCGCGACAAGAAAATCCATACCAAGTTCGGTGACCAGCCCGTCTACACCCACCTCGACATCCCGGACACTCTTACACTGGCCAGCCTCAACACGGACACAGCTGCCCACTGGCAGCGCGCCCGCGACCGATGGGACCAGCTGAGCCGCCATCACCCCGGACAGGCGGTGCAGCCCTGGCTCGCCCGCATTGTGGACCTCGACGACTACGACTTCACTACCTTGCTTGCCGCAACCACCTGGTTCCAGGCCAATCCGCGCTCCGGGCTGACCGTGCGAAGCGTGCCCGTCCCCGGCATGCACACCAAATGGCTAGCCCGGCACCGCAGCATGGTCATTGCCTGCCTCGGCACCCTCACCCACCCCGGCGAATCCGCCGAGCCGCCCGAGGACCCCGACCCCGCCGACATCCCTGACGGCGACCTCGACGCGCTCGGGCTGCGACCGCTTCCCCGCGAGATCAGCATCGTCATCGCCGATCCTGTCCTGCGCGCTGTCACCGGCGGCTTGCGGCAGATCACCGCCCCCGTAAACGAGCTCGCCGCGCTGCAGATTCAGCCCGACACGATCCTCATCGTGGAGAACAAGGAACCAGCTGTCACCTGGAGCGACACAGCCGGGCTGGTTATCATTCACTCCCTGGGCAACCACCTCGACGTCCTCAGCCTCCTGCCCTGGATCTGCCCCGACAGCTGCTGGTACTGGGGAGACCTCGACCGGCACGGCTTTACTCTCCTCTCCCGCGCCCGCACCATGATCCCGCAGCTCGAATCACTGCTCATGACGCCAGGCGACATCGAGACCTACCGGCCGCTGGGCGTCGAGGAAAAACTCGACCGGTACGACCAGCCTGACTCGACGCTAACCCCACCGGAAGCCCGCGCGCTCGCCGCTCTCCAGCTCACCGGCGGAAAGTATCTGCGCACCGAACAAGAGCGAATTCCCGTCATTGACGCTGAGTGCGCTTATGAACAGGCCCGGAATCTCCTTCGGCCCAATGTCACCGGCCCCCGCACTGAGTGACAGGATGCCGGACCCTGGATTTTGGCACTGGCGGCCTTTCCGCCCTTCCGCGGCTTACCAACCCTTCGCCCACAGGCCGCTCCATGTCGATTCCACGGGAGTTATGCTGACTCCGGCGCCCTGAGCACGCCAGGACCGGTGCGATTCGCTGTTGGCTTGGCCCGCCGTGTTTACCGTGTTCGGCTGTACGGCATCGGTTTGGCAAGCGTGCAAGGGTAAACCGTTGTGGTACTCCGGGGACAGTGCGTCCAGCCTGGCAGGAAGTCGTTCACCAGCTCGGGGGGCCCGCTGATCCTTGCAGCGCACTTGTGGTCATGACCGCCTGCGTCGCCGGCGGTAGCCAGCCGGTCGCTCGCCGATCTCTCCTCCGGCCTGCAGCCGCTCGACGTTCCACGCGAGCTGCGTCGCGGTCGCTGCGGGGACGCCCGGCGGGACTGTCACGTGGTCAAGAGCCTTGGAGAAGTCGGCCAGGGTGGCGGTGACGATCTGTTCCGGTTCGCCGGTGCCGAGCGCGTTCCAGTGCTCGGCCTCGCGGATGAGGTGCGCGGCGCTGATGCGCCGGTGGTCGAAGCTGCCGTCGATGGCGAGCGCGAGGTTGTAGTCGATCCGGTCGTCCTGGAAGAGGTTCGGGACGGCGTCGTAGACGTCGGCGAGCACGCTGCGGCCGGGCAGGTGCAAGATGGCCAGGTTCTTCGCATGCGCGTCGTTGTCGCCCAGGAGCACGGTGAACGTGAGCCTGCGCAGGAAGTCGGCAACTGGCCGCCCTTCCCCCTGAAGCGAGCCGAGGAGCTCGGCGATCCGGTATGCGCTCGGGCGATGGGAGTCACGCGGCGCACTTGGGTCCTGGAATTTCGCATGGTCATCGACCCAGTCCAGGCCCAGTGCCTGAGCGGCGTCCTCCTGATGGATCAAGGTGACCGTCTGGCCGTCGACAGCCCGGTCGTAGCGCTCGATGACCAGATACTGGCGGGCGCCTTTGCCGACGAGCTCCGTACCGTAGTGCGCGAGCCCGAGCTCGGCGGCCAGCGCATGGCCGTAGTGTTCCCTGGCCAGCCCGTCCGGGCGTGCCGGGAGCCTCGGCTTGAGGATGTGGGTAGAGTGCGCGCGGCCGCGGGGAAGGTACCAGTTACCGTCGAACCGGGCGAGCAGCAGCTTGGGCTGCAGGCCAGCGAGCATGGACCGGCTCTGGTCATCAGAGCCGAGGTCGCCGTCATTCGC
>JASHTQ010000177.1 GCA_030040475.1 Streptosporangiaceae bacterium | reverse complement strand
TTCACCGAGCCCGAGCTGTACAGCCAGGTCAGCGCGATGTTCTTCAAGTCGGCGATCCGGACGGCGGCGCGCCGCGCGGCCCGGCTCATCGTGCCGTCCAAGGCGACGAGGGACGAGCTCGAGCGGGTCCTCGGCGCCGACCCGACCAAGATCGACGTCGCCTACCACGGCGTGGACCACCGGCTGTTTCACCGTCCCGACCCCAAGCAGGTCTCCGCGGTCTCCGACCGGCTCGGCCTGCACGGCAAGCCGTACGTCGCGTTCCTCGGCATGCTCGAGCCGCGCAAGAACGTCGCCGCGCTGATCACCGGGTGGGCCGGGGCGGTCGCCGACATCGCGGACCCGCCGGCGCTCGTGCTTGGCGGCGGCGGCGGCTGGAGCGACGAGGTGGACACCGCGGTCGCCGCCGTGCCGCCGCACCTGCGCCTGATCCGCCCCGGTTACCTGCGCTTCTCCGACCTGCCCGGCTTCCTCGGCGGGGCGATGGTGGTCGCGTTCCCGAGCCGGGGCGAGGGCTTCGGCCTGCCGGTGCTCGAGGCGATGGCCTGCGGCGCGCCGGTGCTCACCACCCACTGCACCTCGCTGCCCGAGGTGGGCGGCGAGGCCGTCGCCTACACCGAGCCGGACTCCGGCAGCATCCGTGACGCGCTGCGCGCGCTGATCGACGACGGGCCGCGGCGGGAGGCTCTCGGCGTGGCCGGGCACGCGCGGGCGCAGGAGTTCACCTGGGCCGCGTCGGCCGAGGCGCACATGGCCTGCTACCGCCGCGCGGCCGAACAGGATCCCTCAGATGTCAGCGCGGTGTAACGTATCGTCATGCCGCGCGAACCTCTTGAGGCGATTGTTCTTGTCGGGGGCCAAGGGACGCGATTGCGGCCGCTGACGCTGTCCGCGCCCAAACCCCTGCTGCCCACCGCGGGCGTCCCGTTCCTCGCCCACCTGCTCGCCCGCGCGGCGGCCGGCGGCGTGACCCACGTCGTCCTCGCGACCTGCTACAAGGCAGACATGTTCGCCGAGTGCTTCGGCAACGGCGAGGCGTTCGGGCTGTCGATCGACTACGTGCAGGAGGACGTGCCGCTGGACACCGCGGGCGGGATCCGCAACGCCGCCGGCTCGCTGCGCGGCGGCGGGCCCGCCGATCCCGTCGTCGTGCTCAACTCCGACATCCTGTCCGGGCACGATCTGGGCGCGCAGGTCGACCTGCACTGCAAGGCCGACGCCGCGGTGACCCTGCACCTGGTGCAGGTGCCGGACCCGTCGCGGTTCGGCGTGGTGCCGACCGACGAGGGCGGGCGGGTGCTCGGGTTCCTGGAGAAGACGCCGGACCCGCCCACCAACGCGATCAACGCCGGCTGCTACGTGTTCAGGCGCGACGTCATCGACCAGATCCCGGCCGGCCGGCCGGTATCGGTGGAGCGCGAGACGTTCCCGGCGCTGATCGAGGCCGGGGAGCTCGTCATGGGCTACCGCGAGTCGGCGTACTGGCTCGACGTCGGCACGCCGCAGACGTTCGTGCGCGGCTCGTGCGACCTGGTGCTCGGCCGCCTGCCCGCGCCCGCGGTGCCCGGGCCGTCCGGCCCGCGGCAGCGGCTGCTGCTTGACGGCGCGTCGGTGGCGCCGGACGCCTCCGTTTCCGGCGGGACCGTGGTGGGCGCCGGGGCCTCGGTGGCCGCGGCGGCGACCGTGTCCGGCAGCGTCCTGTTCGACTCGGCCGTCGTGGGCGAGGGCGCCGTGGTGCGGGACTCGATCCTCGGCCGCGGCGCGGTCGTGGCGCCGGGCGCCGTGCTCGACGACGTGGTGGTCGGGGACGGCGCGTTCATCGGAACCGGCAACGAGCTCGGCCACGGCATGCGGGTCTGGCCCGGCGTTCGGCTTGAGCCGACCTCGATCCGCTTCTCCTCCGACGTCTGACTGTCTTGGCTGTGGAGCCGCCGTCGGCCCTGGGTGCGGTGCCGGCCCTGGACGCGGTGCCGGCCCTGGATGCGGTGCCGGCCCTGGGTGCGGCGCCGGGCCTGGGAGCGGTGCCGGGCGGGGGGCTGCGCCGCGAGTGGCGGCCGCCGTTTGCCGTGGATGTCCGCCGAACTCTCGCCGTGCACCGTCGCGGCGGCGGTGATCCCGCCTACCGCGTCGACGCGGCGGGGGCGGTGTGGCGGACCTCGCTGACGCCGGACGGCCCGGGCACGGTGCGCGTCGCGTCGGACGGCACGCTGGTGACCGGGCAGGCCTGGGGCCCGGGCGCGCGCTGGCTGCTGGACCGGCTGCCTGCCCAGCTCGGCCTGCACGACGACCCGGCCGGCCTCGCCGCCCGCCACCCGGTCCTGAGCGAGCTCGTGCTCCGTTACCCGAACTTCCGCGTGGGCCGGACCGACCGGGTCTTCGAGGCGCTCGTGCCCGCCGTCCTCGAGCAGAAGGTGGTCGGGCAGGAGGCGCACCGTGCCTGGCGGATCCTGCTGCGCGGCTTCGGCGAGCCCGCGCCGGGACCCGCCCCGGAGGGGATGCGGGTGTGCCCGCCGCCGCGGGTCTGGGCGCGCATCCCGTCCTGGGACTGGCACCGCGCGGGGGTCGAGAGCGTCCGGGCCAGGACGATCATGGCCGCCGCCCGGCTGGCCGGCCGGCTGGAGCAGGTGACGGACATCGACCCGGCCGAGGCCGACCGCCGCCTTCGGTCCATCCCCGGCATCGGCCCCTGGACCTCGGCCGAGACCAGGCAGCGCGCGGCCGGCGATCCGGACGCGGTCTCCGTGGGCGATTACCACCTGCCGAAGATCGTCGGCTGGACGCTGGCCGGCCGGATCACCGACGACGCCGGCATGCTCGAGCTGCTCGCGCCGTACGCCGGGCACCGCTACCGGGTGACCAGGCTGATCGAGCTCGGCGGCAGCGCCCCGCCGCGCCGCGGCCCCCGGCTGCCCGTCCGCGACTACCGCGCTCTCTAGCGGCTCTGCGCGCCTCGCCGACGTCGCGTGTTCGACACTTCTACCTCATCCTTCCCACAAGCCCATCACGCCCCACCCGGTATCGATTATCTGGGAAATTTCGGGCATCCGGGAAGATCAGGTGCGTCCCGGCACACCCTTTCTTCCCGCGAGCCCGGATCTTCCCACAAAAGATCACATTGCAGTGAAGTATGAGATTTATGGGACTAGTGGGACTTCTGACTGGCCTCTCGCGCGGGGCGTTCTCGCCGGCCTGGCGTCGTCTGCGACCCGCGCCCTTTCCGGGCCAGCGAAGGAGAGGTGTGCCCGGCCGCGTAAAGTGCGAGCATGAGTGCATCTCGGGGCAACTGGAGTGACGGCGAGGTCAACGGCACGCAAACGAGCCCGGCGGACGGCGCGCAGGCCGTAGCCCGAGAAGGCACAAGAATCACCGCCTCGGCCATGCGCCGGACGCTC
>JASHTQ010000176.1 GCA_030040475.1 Streptosporangiaceae bacterium | reverse complement strand
GTCGCCGAGGCGCGGGCACTGTATCCCGAGGAGCGGTCATGAGTCGCGAGCTGTCCGGGCTGCCTGAGCTGCCTGAGCTGCCCGAGCACATCAGCATCTGGGGTGAGCTGGCCGACACCGACCACGAGCTGCGGCACGTGTCCGTGGGCGGGGTGCGGACCCGGGTGCTGCGCGCCGGATCCGGGCCCGACCTGGTGCTGCTGCACGGCACCGGCGGCCACCTCGAGGCGTACGCGCGGGACATCGCGGGGCTGGCCGCCGACTTCCGCGTCACCGCCTACGACATGGTGGGGCACGGCTGGTCCGAGCTGCCTGACCGGCCGTACACCACGGACGTTCTGTGCGATCACCTGATCGGGCTGCTTGACGCGCTGGACATCGGGACCGCGCACCTGTCCGGCGAGTCGCTGGGCGGCTGGGTCGCAGCGTGGGCCGCCGCCCGTCACCCCGAGCGCGTGGGCCGCCTGGTGCTGAACACCCCGGGCAACATCGCCAACAAGCCGGAGGTGATGGCCAGGCTGCGGGACAGCACGCTCGCCGCGGTCAGGGATCCCAGCGACGCGACCGTGCGGCGCCGGGTCGAGTTCCTCTTCCACCACACCGAGATGGTCACCGACGAGCTGGTGTCGCTGCGCCGCGCGGTCTACAGCCGGCCCGGGTTCCTGCGCGCGATCGCCAACACGCTCGTGCTGCAGGACCCCGAGATCCGCAAGGACTTCGCGTGGGATCCGAGCTGGGTCGGCAAGATCGCGGCGCAGACGCTGCTGCTGTGGACCGAGCACGACCCGACCGGCGGCCTGGACGAGGCGGCGCTGCTGCTCGACTGGCTGCCGGACGCGCGGCTGTACGTCATCGCGGACGCCGGGCACTGGCCGCAGTGGGAGAAGCCGGAGGAGTACCTGCGCGTGCACCGCGACTTCCTGCTCCGCGGCGTGGTGCCGGCCGGTGCCTCGCCGGCCGGCGAGGCGGCATCGTGAGCGAGATTCTCGGCATGGTGGGCATCTCGCACTCGCCGTTCGCGACCATGCTGCCGCCGCCGGACGCGGCCGCTCCCGGCGGCAGGTTCCTCGCCGACGCGGCGCGGGTGGCCGGCGCGGTCGCCGCGCTGGCGCCCGACGCGCTCGTGGTCATCGGCCCGGATCACTTCCACGCGAACTTCTACGACGTGATGCCGCCGTTCGTGCTCGGGGTGGAGGAAGCCGAGGCGTTCGGCGACTTCGACAGCCGGTCCGGTCCGCTGCCGGTGGCGTCCGGGCTCGCCTGGTCGATCCGCGACCGGCTGGCCGACGACGGGTTCGACATCGCGCTGTCCTACGCGCTGACCCTCGATCACGGCGTGGTGCAGGGCTACGACATGGTCGGCGGGCTCTGCGACCTGCCGCTTGTCCCGATCGTGGTGAATACCGCCGCGCCGCCGCTGCCGTCGATGACGCGGTGCGTGGCGCTCGGCCGCTCGCTCGGGGCGGCGATCCGGGAGGCCGACGCGGGCCGGGTGCTCGTGGTGGCCAGCGGCGGGCTTTCGCACTGGCTGCCGTCGAACGACCCGCGCGACTCCGCGGTCCCCGCCGAGCGCCGCGCCGCGATGATCCACGGCCGGCGCGATGTGCGGGCCTTCTCCGCGGCGCGGGAGCCCGGCGTCCGCGCCCTCGCCGGGAACCCGGACGCCCCGGTCAACGCCGCCTGGGACGGCTGGTTCCTCAAGCAGCTTGTCGCCGCCGACCTCGGCCCGGTGACCGACCTCGGCGACGAGGGCCTGCAGGAGCGGGCGGGCAGCGGCGGCCACGAGATCCGCAGCTGGCTGATCGGGTTCGCCGCGGTCGGCCGGCCGCTGGTCTGGACGAGCTACGAGCCGGTGCCCGAATGGGTTACCGGGATGGCCATCGGCACGACCTTCGAGGTCACCTGAGGTACTACAGGTACTGCAGGACCCTCTCGTGGCTCCTGCGACCACCCGATTCGTGCCTGATTCGTGCCTGATTCGATGTGGATGTCCCTACGATGTCGCTCTATGCGCCTGGTAGGGACATCCACATCGTACGTTCGGGTGCGGCCGGTGCCGGTGGGGGTCATGTGGCTGAAGGTAAACGTCACCCCGTCGGCGCGTCTGCCTGGTTGAGCACGCGAGCGCGCTTGGCGGCACGGTGGACCTGCCTGGTGATGACCACGCCGAGCACGATCAGGACGGCGCCGGCCCACCACAGGCTGTTGCCGACGATCATCACGACGATCCCGACCGGCACGAGGTACGCCGCCAGCGGCCGGAACAGCTCGCCGATGTGCGGCCGGTGCCGGGCCGCAGCGGCGCCCTGGGGGGCGTCAGCGGTGGCGTGGTCGGGGTACCAGCCGGTGAACTTCACCGCGAGCACCACCAGCCCGATCTGGATGATCCAGTTGGTCCAGATGTTGTTCGGCTCGTGCAGCGGGCCGTCGCCGATGTAGCCGACGATCGCGATGAGGCCGAAGGCGACCGCCCACACCGCGGTGATCACGTAGTTGATCCGCAGGAACAGCGGCGTGTGCCAGTATTGGCGGTCGGTTGTCTCCCGCGCGTACTGCAGCGTGAACGGCGCGCGCGCCGCGATCGACAGCCCCGCCACGACCGCGATCACCGCGTTGCACACCTCCGCCGACCACAGGCCAAGCCAGTGCCGCAGGCCGGCGTCCGCGAGCGCCGCGACGACCGTCAGCGCGCCGAAGAACACGATCGCGGTCACGTCGAGCACCTTGAGACGCAGGCCCGCGATGGCTCCGGCCGCGGCGAGCAGCACGGCGAGCCCGCAGGCCAGCCCGGCGGCCAGCGCGACCCGGCCGGGCCCGCCGACCACGGAGAGCAGGACCCAGGGGGCGAACCCCACGAAGGGCATGGACAACAGGTGGCGCAGTTTGTCGCTCATCGCAGGTAACCTTCCAGCCAGTCGAAGATACGGGTCTCGCGCAACGAGCGGGCCATCGGCTCACAGTGCCGGCCGGCGCCCTCGTCGGCGGTGAACGGCACGAGCTCCTTGACGCCGGGCAGGCGGTCGTAAAGCTCGCGGGATTGCCCCGGCCAGAACTGCTCGTCCTCCGGGTCGGTGATGAGCAGCGGCGTCGTGATCTGCCGGACCTCGTCGCCGAGACGGTAGGCCGCGACGGCCCGGTACAGGTCGAACCGCGACGTCCCCTCGATCCCGAACGGCCGGCCGCGGAAGGCGAAGGTGGCGGAGGTGCCCGGCGACAGCAGCTCGGCCAGGTGCATCTCGCGGTCGAACGCGGTCCGCTTGCCCTCGGCAAGCTGGCCGAGCATCAGCTGCGGCAGCGGCCGGGTCCACGAGGCAGAGACGTCGGTGACGCCGGGATCGACCACGGCCGCGGCCACGCGGTGCTCGAAGGCCAGCGCGCGCGGCACCCAGTACCCGGCCTGGCTGACCCCGATCACGGCCACCCGCTCGGCGTCCACGTCCGGCCGGCCCAGCATCGCGTCGAGCACCGGCGTGAGCACGGCCTCCCAGTCGGGCCGGAACGGGATCTGCTGCTCGAAGAACGCCGCCTGCTGGCCGGGACCGTCGAAGGTCATCCAGTGATAGCCGCGCTCGGCGGCCGCGGCGCCGCCCTCCACGAACATCTGCGACGTGGCGCCGTCGCTGCCGTTGTTGAGCACCACCAGGGGCCGGCGCTCGCCCGGCGCGGCATCGGGCGCACGGAAGAAGTAGCCGGGCAGGGTGGTGCCGCGGTACGGGATCGCGACCCGCTCGCCGGGCACCGGCTGCAGGTCGACCACCCGGTCCCAGCACTCGCGCTGGCGGCGCCAGATCTCCAGCTCCCGCTCGGCGGTGTTGTCGGCCGCGTGGGCGAACCGGTAGAGCGCCGTCGCGTAGTAGGTGGCAGCTCGGCGGTAGTACGCGACCGCGGAGACGCGGTGCCCGCCCTGCTCGGCCTCCCGGCCGGCCGCCCGGCAGCTGCCCGCCGTGGCCAGCCACTCGCGCACCCACGCGTCGGAGTCCTCGTCCTTGATCCGGCCCGCGGTGGCCAGCGCCTCGCCGACGTCGGCCGCGCGGTGGTAGGTCGCGCCGAGGACAAGCTCGAGCCCGAACTGGAAGTCGTCGTCCTTGAAGTACTTCATCGCGGCGCCCCTTGGCGGCCGCCGGAACCTGCGGTGACGGTCATTGCGTTCCTTCCGTGGTGGTGACCAAGTTCAGCCTCGCGCCGCGGGGGCACCGCCGTCTTCAGTAGTCGGCTACTGCAATTTCCGGCGGGCGCTGCTGAGGCACCGCCGGACAGGCTCTTATAGTGAGGGCGATGCTGTCTGAGGGAACGGCGTTCGGCTGGCCGCTGGTGGGGCGACAGGACGAGCTCGATCTGATCGAGCGCTGCCGGGATCGCGGCGACGGCGCGGTCGTGCTGACCGGGCCGGCCGGCGTCGGCAAGTCGCGGCTGGCCCGCGAGGCGCTGGCCAGGTTCGGCCGGCTCGGCGCCGCAACCCGCTGGGTACAGGCGACGCGCAGCGCGGCGAGCGTGCCGCTCGGGGCGTTCGCGGGCGTGCTGCCCGACTCGGCGCGCTCGGCGGATCCGCTCGAGCTGCTGCGGCGCAGCGCGCAGGCGCTGAGCACGCTCGGCGGCCCGGCGGCGCGGCTGGTGCTGGCCGTCGACGACGCGCAGCTGCTCGATCCCAGCTCGGCGGCGCTCGTGCTCGAGCTGACGCTCAGCGCCGCGGCGTTCGTGGTGCTGACGATCCGCGCGGACGAGCCGTGCCCGGATGCGATCACGTCGGTGTGGAAGGACAGCGGTGCCACCCGGGTGCAGCTCGGCGCCCTGGACCGGCCGCAGACCGAGGCGCTGGCCGAGGAGATCGTGGGCGGCCCGATCGAGCAGTCCGCCCGGCACTGGTTCTACCAGACCAGCCTGGGCAACGCCCTTTACGTGCGCGAGCTGATCCGCGGCGCGCTGGCGGGCGGCGCGCTGACCGAGGTGCGCGGCCTGTGGCGGATGGCCAGCCGGCCGCAGGTCAGCGCGTCGCTCACCGAGCTGATCACGGCGCGGATGACCGGCCTCGCGCCGGCCTCGGCGCACGCGCTTGAGCTGCTCGCGCTCGGCGAGCCGCTGCCCGTCGCCGAGATGATCGCGCTGGCCGACAGCCAGACGCTGACCGACATCGAGGCCAGGGGGCTCGCCGTGGTGTCCGGAGCCGGCGAGGTGTCGCTGTCGCATCCGCTGTACGGCGAGGCGATCCGCGCCGGGCTGCCGACCTTCCGCAGGCGGCAGACCCAGCTCGAGCTCGCCGCGGCGATCCGGCGGCGCGGCCAGATCCAGGCGCGCGACCTGATGCGGATGGCGCGATGGCTGACCGAGGCCGACCAGGAGGTGCCCGGCCAGATGCTGCTCGAGGCCGCCGCGGCCGCCAACCTGTCCGGCGACCCGGACCTCGCCGCCGAGCTGGCCGAACGCGCCGTGACCGCCGGCGCGGGAACCCATGGCACGCTGCTGCTGGCCCGCGCGTACGCGCTGCAGGGCAGGTACGCCGACGCGGAGGAGGTGCTGGCCGCCGCGGAGGGGGGCATCGAGGATCAGGCGACCGCCGTCGACTACCTGGAGCTGCAGGCCATCGTCTTGTTCTGGGGACTGCGCAGGCCAGACCGGCTGCAGGCGCTGCTGGCCGGGGCGCAGGCGTGGTGGGATGATCCCGACTGGCACCGCCGTCTGGACACGCTGCGGCTGATCGGCCAGGACAGCGACTCCCCCGCCGCCGCGACGGCCGCGACCGAGGAAATCTACGCCGACGAGCACGCGGACCCCGAGGTCAGGCGGCGCGTCGCCCCGCTGCACGCGATGAACCTGTTCTACAGCGGCCACGTCGGCGAGGCCTACGACCTGGCCCGCCGCATCCGGCCTGCGGTTCCGCTGAAGGACATGACCGACGAGATCGCGTTCGTGCAGTGGAGCGTGATCGCGCTGGAGAGCGGCCAGGGGTGGGCCGAGCTTGAGGCGTGGGCGTCGGCGGCCGTCGCCGACGGCATCAGGATGGGCGACAGGGCCGCCGCGGGCCACGCCGCGCTTGCGCTTGGCGGCCTGCGCTTCTCCCAGGGGCGGTTCGTCCAGGCCAGCCGGTGGCTGGCCGAGGCCGAACTGCAGCTCGAGCAGCACGATGCCGGCCGGCTGCGGGCGATCGTCAACTCGATGCAGGTCGGCGTGGCCTGCTTCACCGGCGACCTGGAGGCGATCGATCCGGCGCTGCGGCGGTGCCAGGAAGCGTTCGGGGGCGAGGAGCCGCTGCCGCATCAGCTGCCCTACGTGACGCGCGCACGCGCGTGGGCGGTCCTCGGCCACGGCGATCCGCGGCGTGCCCAGGCGCTGCTGCTCGACGCGGCCGCCAAGCTGGCCGAGCTGCCCGTCTACGCCGCCCGCCTCGGCTACGAGGCGCTGCGGGCCGGCGCGCAGGCCCGGCTGCTCGCGCCGCGGCTGCAGAGCCTGGCGCGACGATGCGACGGCCGGCTGACCGCCGCCTACGCGGCGCACGCCACCGCGCGCGCGGCCGCCGACGGCGACGCGCTGTGGGCCGTGACCCAGGAAATGCAGGCGATCGGCGCGCTGCGATACGCCACCGAGGCCGCGGCCCAGGCCGCGACGGCCTACCTCGCCGCCGGGCACCGGGACGCCGGGCGCCGCGCCGCCGCCCGCTGCCACGAGCTGCACGCCGAGGGCGAGGGCGGGATCGAGCCGGAGATCGAGGGCCTGGATCCCGGCGCCGCCGCGCTCACCTCACGGGAGCGCCAGCTCGTCGAGCTCGCCGGGCGCGGCCTGTCCAACACCGAGATCGCCGACCGGCTGGTGCTGTCGGTCCGGACCGTCGAGTCCCACCTCTACCGGGCCATGCACAAGCTCGGCATCACCAACCGCCGTGAGCTGCCGACCACCCGAAACCAGCCCCGCCCGCCGAAATAGCAGCGGCTGGCGCGCGGTTATGCAGATGTACGATGCGCCCGCATCCAACGGGCCGCACCCTGGAGAAAAAGGACCACCGTGTCAGACACCTACCGCAAGGACCCAGAGGCCATCTCTAAGCTGACGCCGGAGCAGTACCGGGTCACCCAGAAGAGCGCGACCGAGCCGGCCTTCCGCAACGAGTTCTGGAACAACCACGAGCCCGGCATCTACGTCGACGTCGTCTCCGGCGAGCCGCTGTTCGCCTCCGTCGACAAGTTCGACAGCGGCACCGGCTGGCCGAGCTTCACCGTGCCGATCGAGCCCGGCAACGTGGTCGAGAAGAAGGACTTCAGCCACCTGATGATCAGGACCGAGGTCCGCTCCGCGCACGGCGACAGCCACCTCGGCCACGTGTTCAACGACGGGCCCAGGCAGGCCGGGGGCCTGCGCTACTGCATCAACTCCGCGTCGCTGCGCTTCGTCCCGCTCGACGACCTGGAGCGCGAGGGCTACGGCGAGTACCGCAAGCTGTTCCAGACCGCAGACAACACCGGGAGCGCATCATGACGACGCAGAAGGCCATCCTCGCCGGCGGCTGTTTCTGGGGAGTACAGGACCTCGTCCGCAAGCTCCCCGGCGTGATCTCGACCAGGGTCGGCTACACCGGCGGCGACGTGCCGAACGCGACCTACCGCAACCACCGCGGTCACGCCGAGGCGATCGAGATCGTCTTCGACCCGGACAAGATCTCCTACCGGGACCTGCTGGAGTTCTTCTTCCAGATCCACGACCCGACGACGAAGAACCGCCAGGGCAACGACATCGGGACCAGCTACCGGTCGGCGATCTTCTACCTCGGCGACGAGCAGCGCAAGGTCGCCGAGGACACGATCGCGGACGTCGACGCGTCCGGCCTGTGGCCGGGCAAGGTGGTCACC
The DNA here is from genome assembly GCA_030040475.1 of Streptosporangiaceae bacterium. The sequence continues at coordinate 2,610 of JASHTQ010000176.1, read as the reverse complement.
GAGGTCACCGCCGCCGGGCCGTTCTGGGAGGCCGAGCCCGAGCACCAGGACTACCTGGAGCGTTACCCCGACGGGTACACCTGCCACTTCGTCCGCCCCGGCTGGAAGCTGCCGCACCGCGCGGACAAGGTCACGTCCTGACGACGCGGCGGCGGCCCGCCCGCCTGCCGCATAGGTGAAAAACGATCCGGCCCGTTCTGGCATGAAACCCACAATTCATCCCGAACGGGCCGTGGTTTTTCCATTCCCGCCCGCTATTTCCCCCGCGCGGGGAAGGCGCGGCGCCACGGCATTACCCGATCTGACGATGTGCGCCGCCGGCCAGGCGGCGAGGCTGGATCCGCACGGACTAGCGGGCCGCGGGTGCGGCGCCGCAGAGGTGAGGGGTCATGGCTGATGGCGGCGCACGGACTGCCCTGGTGACCGGCGGGACCGGCGGCATGGGCCGGGTGATCGCGGGCAAGCTCGCCGCCGACGGGTTCGACGTCGCGGTGGCCTACGTCGGCAGCATCGACCTGGCCGACGCGACGGTCGGGGAGATCAAGGAGCACGGGCGCCGCAGCGCGGCGTTCGCGGCCGACATCGCCGACGCCGACGCGGCCGCCGCCCTCTTCGACGACGTGCAGGAGCGCTTCGGCCATCTCGACGTCGTCGTCCACACGGCCGGAATCAACCGCCCCGCCGTCCTGACCGACCTCGACCTGGCGGACTTCGACGAGATCCACCGGGTCAACGTCCGGGGCACCTTCGTCGTCAACCAGCAGGCCGCGCGGCGGGTGCGGGACGGCGGCTCGATCGTCAACGTGTCGTCGAGCATGGTCAAGGTCGCGCCGCCCGCGCTGAGCGCGTACGCGGCGTCCAAGGCGGCCGTCGACGTGCTCACCCGCATCCTGGCCAAGGAACTGCGCGGCCGCGACGTCACCGTCAACGCGGTGGCGCCCGGGCCGACCGCGACCGAGGCCTTCCTGCAGAGCACATCCGCCGAAGAACAGGCGCAACTGGCGCAACTGCCGCCGCTCGGCAGGCTCGGCAAGCCCGACGACATCGCCGGCGTCGTGTCGTTCCTGGTCGGGCCGACCGGGCGCTGGGTCAACGGCCAGGTGGTCTACGCCAACGGCGGGCTTGCGTGACGGATCACTACGACGTCCTGGTCATCGGGAGCGGCCCGGGGGGCGCGACCACCGCGGCGCGGGTAGCGCAGACCGGCCATCGCGTGCTGCTGCTCGAGCGCGGCGATTTCCTGCCCAGGGAGCGGGACAACTGGGACTCCCGCGCCGTCTTCGGCCAGGCGAAGTACACCGCGGACGAGACCTTCTACGACGCCCGCGGCCGGCCGTTCCGGCCGGAGCTTCACTACTACGTCGGCGGCAACTCGAAGGTGTACGGCGCGGCGCTGTTCCGGCTGCTGCCGGGCGACTTCGGCGAGATACGGCATCCGGCCGGGATCTCGCCCGCCTGGCCGCTTGGCTACGACGACATGGAGCCCTATTACGTCCGCGCCGAGCACCTCTTCTCGGTGCATGGCCAGCACGGCGAGGACCCGTTCGCCGGGCCGTCGAGCAAGGACTACGGCCACCCGCCCATCCAGCATGAGCCGCGCATCCAGCAGTTGTCCGACGACCTGCGCAGGCTCGGCCTGCACCCGTTTCACCTGCCGATGGGCGTGCGGCTCAGCCAGGACGCGGCGGGCCTGGCCACCACCGACTCACCGTGCATCAGGTGCGACCGGGTGGACGGGTTCCCGTGCCTGCTCGGCGCCAAGGCCGACGCGGAATGGGCGGTGATCCGGCCGGCCCTGGCCGCGCACCCCAACCTGACGCTGATGACAAGGACGACCGTCGAGCGCCTGGTCACCGACGCCGCCGGACGTCGCGTCACCGGCGTGGCGGTCACGCTGCCCGACGGCTCCCCGCACGCCTTCACCGCCGACATCGTCGTGCTGTCCGCCGGGGCGATCCTGTCGGCCGCCCTGCTGCTGAGGTCGGCCAGCGACGCGCATCCGCGTGGCCTGGCGAACTCCTCCGACCTGGTCGGCCGGAACTACATGCGGCACAACAACCTGGCCCTGATCGCGTTCTCCCGCGAGCCGAACCCGACGGTCTTCCAGAAGACGCTGGCCGTCAACGACTTCTACGGCCCCGGCGAGGACTGGCAGTACCCGATGGGCAACATCCAGATGATCGGCAAGTCCGATGACTGGCAGCTCAAGGGGGCGGCACCGCGCGGGCTCGGGTGGGCTCCGTCCGCGTCGTACGCCGAGGTCGCCAGGCACTCGGTGGACTTCTGGCTGTGCGCCGAGGACCTCCCGCTCGCCGCCAGCAGGGTCACGCTGCGGCCGGACGGCACGATCAGGCTGGCGCTGCAGCCGGGCAACAACACCGAGTGCCTCACCACGCTCCGCCGGACCTTCCAGGGCATGCTGGCCAAGCTCGGCATGCGCGAGGAGACCGTCGCCCGCAGCCTCTACCTGCACAAGACGTTCGACGCCGGCGCCACGGCACACCAGGCGGGCACGGCGCGGTTCGGCACCGACCCGGCCAGCTCGGTCCTCGACGTCCACTGCAAGGCCCACGACCTGGACAACCTCTACGTGGTCGACAGCAGCTTCAT